>CAZIBK010000089.1:0-6380 GCA_964537125.1 uncultured Oscillospiraceae bacterium | reverse complement strand
TATACAAATCTGTTTTTTTCGGCGTTATAGGTATATCCGACGGAGGAAAGCTTTTTCTCAATTTCAGCTTTGTCCTCCTCCAAGTCGTCGCAAAGGGCGTCAAGAGAGGGGTAGAAGTCGCGCAGGCGGGTATTTATAACGCTTAAAAGTATTGCAGGGTCTTTAGGTAACATATTTCACACCTCGATATCGTCCAATTCTTTCTGCCAAACCTCAAAGGAAGCGTCGCTGGGCATTCGCCAGTCGCCGCGCGGAGAGATGGCGACAGAGCCTACTTTCGGTCCGTCGGGAATGCAGGAGCGCTTGAACTGTGCGTTAAAGAAGCGGCGAAGGAAAAGGCGGAGCCATTTTAAAATGGTTTTGTCGTCATATTCTCCATTGAACGCCTTTGAGGCTATGCGGAATATTTTTTTCGGCGAAAATCCGAATCTTAAAAGGTAGTACAAAAAGAAATCGTGAAGCTCATAGGGTCCGATAATCTCCTCTGTATTTTGCGAAATTACGCCGTCCTTCGGGGGCAGAAGCTCGGGAGAAACGGGAGTGGAGAGTATGTCGTTCAGGCAATTTGCGAGCTTTTCCTCCGATATGTCGGCATAGTAGGATATAAGATGGCGGACAAGGGTTTTCGGTACAGAGGAATTTACGGCATACATTGACATATGATCGCCGTTATATGTCGACCAGCCCATGGCAAACTCCGAAAGGTCGCCCGTGCCGATGACAAGTCCGCCTGTTTTATTGGCAATATCCATGAGAACCTGAGTGCGTTCCCGTGCCTGAGCGTTTTCATATGTGACGTCGTGTACATCCTTGTCCTGCCCTATATCGGAAAAATGCTGCAAAACGGCTTTTTCGATATTTACTTCACGGAAAGAAACGCCAAGCTCGCTTGAAAGAAGAACAGCGTTGTCATGAGTGCGCTTTGTGGTTCCGAAGCAGGGCATGGTGACCGCAATTATATTTTTTCGGTCAAGAGAGGCAAGGTCAAAGGCTTTTATCGTTACCAAAAGGGCAAGAGTGGAGTCAAGTCCGCCGGAGAGCCCTATTACCGCGCTTTTAGCATTTGTATGAAGAAGGCGTTTTTTAAGCCCCATTGCTTGGATGGTAAATATCTCCTCGCAGCGCGCTGTGCGATGAGCGCGGTCCGAGGGAACGAAAGGACGCGGGTCAAAAAAGCGGTCAAGCTCGGTTTCGGATACATTGATAAAAGAAAAGGGGACGGTTACATAGTCAAGCTTTTCATTTCGGTAGCTTGTGTTTTTTCGGCGCTCCTGCAAAAGGCGTTCGGTATCAATAACCGCGCAGCAGGCGCTGTTTTTAAAGCGCTCGGTGGAAGCGAGGGTGACGCCGTTTTCAATTATCATGTTATGACCGGCAAAGACCATATCGGTAGTGGATTCGCCGTCGCCGGCGGAGGCATAGGCATAGGCTGCGATGAGGCGCGCGGACTGGTTTTCCGCAAGAGCTTTTCTGTATTGGCTCTTGCCGGCAAGCTCATCGCCGCCGGAGAGATTGACAATAAGCGTAGCGCCCGCAAGCGCATGGTGCGTAGAGGGCGGAAGAGGCGCCCAAAGATCCTCGCAGATTTCCGCAGCAACGGTAAGGGAGGGCATATTTTCACATTCAAAGAGAATATTTGAGCCCAAGGGAACCGTAAAGCCCGAAAGCTTTACATATTCAATCCCGACGGGAGAGGGCGCAAAGTGCCGAAGCTCGTAATATTCTGAATAGTTCGGGATATAGGTTTTTGTAACGGCGCCTAATATACTGCCGCCTTTAAGAGCAACGGCGCAGTTATATATACTGTTTTTAAATTCCAACGGCGCGCCGACAAATATGAGTGCGTCAAGGCGCGCGGTCTTCTCGGCTATCAGCGAGAGAGCGGTTTTAACGCCGTCAAGCAGAGGGCGCTGGAAAAAGAGGTCGTTAGATGTATAGCCTGTGAGGCAAAGCTCGGGGAAGACTATAACCCTTGCGCCGTTTTCGGCGGCGCCGACAGCCGCCTTTATTATATTATCGGAATTAAAGATGGTATCGGCAACCCGTATATCGGTTGTAACTGCCGCTATTTTAATAAATCCGTCCTTCATATGGCGCCTCCTTAGTCTTTTCTGAGAGAGCGCAGAAGAGATATTTCCTTTGCGTAGCCCTCTGTATCGTTGGGAGTTTCAAGGAAGAAGGGAAGGCTGCGGAGCTTTGGATGGTTTATTATGCGCTCTATTGCCTCTAACCCGAGAGTTCCTTCGCCTATTTTTTCATGACGGTCCTTATGAGACGAGAAGGGATTTTTTGAGTCGTTAAGGTGGATTGCCTTAAGGCGCTCCAACCCGATAACCCGGTCAAATTCATCAAGAACGCCGTCAAGGTCGTTTACAACGTCGTACCCCGCATCATAGACATGGCAGGTATCAAAGCATACGCCTAATTTTTCGTTGAGTCGGACGCCGTCAATTATGCGGCGCAGTTCTTCAAATGAACGGCCTATCTCACTGCCCTTTCCCGCCATAGTTTCGAGAAGGACGGTAGTCGTCATTTCGGGGAAAAGAATGTTATTTAGAAGCCGGATTATCTGCTCAATGCCTTTATCCGCGCCCTGACCGACATGGCTGCCGGGGTGGAAGTTATACAGGGAATAGGGCGTTGCCTCAAGGCGCTTTATGTCGTCCTCCATGGTGATGTGCGCAAATTCGCGTATTTTTTCGTCTGCGGAGCAGGCATTTAAGGTATAGGGCGCGTGGGCGAGGATTACGCCGAAATCGTCCCCTTTATTTTGAAGAAAGCGTGACACGTCCTCCATGTCAAGCGCTTTTGCTTTGCCGCCGCGGGGGTTCCGCGTGAAAAACTGAAAGGTGTTGCCGCCGATAGAACGCGCCTCATTCAGCATATGCTCGTAGCCCTTCGAGGCGGAAAGGTGTGCTCCTATAGTAAACAAATCCATCATTCCTTTAAAAATATTTTGCATTCAAGATATTTTTCTGTTATAGTAATTATAGCATTATGCTCGGGAAATTGCAACAAGAAAGGGAATTGCCGATGGAGAAAAAACGTGTTGGGCTTACAGCCCTCGGATGCAAGGTTAATCAATATGAAACAAACGCCTATGCCGCCCTTTTTCGCGAGGCAGGCTTTGAGATAGCGCCCTTTGACGAGGTGTGCGACATATATGTTATAAATACATGCTCTGTGACAAATTTGGGCGACCGCAAGAGTCGGCAGATGATACGGCGTGCCAAACAGAAAAATCCGAACGCAATAGTGGTTGCCACAGGCTGCTATGCTCAGGTTTCATATGAGGATGTAAAGAAGATGAGCGAGGTAGACCTTTGCATAGGTACAGCTCGGCGCTCCGGAATAGTCGAACTGACGAAAGCCGCTATTGCCGGCATTGACACGGACGCGTATGTGGATATAATGAAGGAGAGGGAATACGAGGAGCTCGAGGCGGAGAGCGTCACAGAGAGGACAAGGGCGTATATAAAGATAGAGGACGGCTGCGACAGCTTTTGCTCGTACTGCATAGTTCCGTATGCGAGAGGCCCCGTGCGTTCGAGAAGGCTTGACAGCATACTTCGGGAGGCAAAAAATCTCTCCGCAAGAGGCTTTCGCGAGGTGGTGCTGACGGGTATTTCAGTGGCGTTTTACGGAAAAGATACTAAGGAGTGTTCGCTTATCGACGTCATGGAGGCGGTGTGCGGCATCGAGGGGATAGAGCGCGTCCGCATTTCATCTATTGACCCGAGGGCGTTTACCGATGAATTTATCGCGAGGGCTTCGCGCCTTGATAAATTGTGCAGGCATTTTCACATTTCGCTCCAGAGCGGAAGCGCGGCGGTGCTCAAAGCGATGAACCGAAAATATACGCCGGAGGAATACCTCGGCGTCTTGGAGAGAATAAGAAGGGCAATGCCCGATTCCGCGATAACAACGGATATAATCGAAGGCTTTCCCGGGGAGACTGAGGAAAACTTTGAGGAAACAAAGCTCTTTGTAAGGCGGGCAGGCTTCGCAAAAATACACGTTTTCCCGTATTCGGAGAGAAAGGGAACTGCCGCGGCTCAGATGGAGCAGCTTCCGACGTCCCTTCGCGAAAGGAGGGCAAAGGAGCTTGGCGCAGTTGCGGAGGAGCTTAAGGAAAGCTTTGAAAAAGGCGTTGTCGGATCGGTACAGAGCGTACTTTTTGAGCAGAAGAAGAACGGTCTTAACGAGGGATTGACGAAGAATTATCTTCGCGTATTCGCGGATGACGAAAGAGATTTTGCCGGGCAGACGAAGAATGTACTTATAACAGGCTATGAGGACAAGGCTCTTAAGGGGAAGATTACCGAATGAAAAAGCTGTCATATTCGAGAATAATTGCAATAGGTTTTTTTCTGATGATTGTACTGGGAACGGCGGTGCTGATGCTGCCCGTATGCTCCGCGGACGGACAATCCGCTCCGTTTTCGGAAGCATTTTTTACGGCTGTAAGCGCACAGTGCGTGACCGGACTTGTGGTGAGAAATACCGCCGCCGACTGGTCGCTTTTCGGGCAGATAGTAATATTGTTTCTCATACAGACGGGCGGGCTTGGCTTTATAACCATAGGCATATTTCTCATGCTGATGCTTAAGAGGAAGCTCTCTTTAAAGCAGCGCGGGCTTTTTCAGGAAAGCGTGAACACGCTTGAAATATCGGGCGCGGCAAAGCTGACAAAAAAAATCATGCTCGGCGTTTTTGCCTTGGAAGGCATAGGGGCGCTGCTTCTCTCCATCGGCTTTTCAAGTACGGAAAGCCTGCCGAGAGCGATATATTTCGGAATATTTCACTCAATATCGGCGTTCTGCAACGCAGGATTTGCAATAACGAGCGGCGATTCCCTTTCGGATTATTCGGGAAACATACTGATAAATGCCGTTATAATGGCGCTGATTGTTATAGGCGGCATAGGTTTTATCGTGTGGGACGATGTGCAGAAAAACAAGCTTCATTTCAAGCGCTACAGGCTGCATACAAAAATAGTATTGACATCAACTCTTTTTCTGATATTGACAGGGGCGGCGGTAATGTTTTTTACCGAAAGAAACACGGTTTTTTCGTCCATGCCATTGGGCGAGAGGATAATGGCGGCGCTCTTCGCGTCGGTGACGGCGAGGACAGCGGGCTTTAATACCGTAAATGTAGGCGCAATGAGCGACGCGGGAAAGCTTTGCACCATGATACTTATGTTCATAGGCGGAAGCCCCGGCTCTACGGCAGGCGGAATTAAAACCACAACATTTACAGTATTTTTGGTATTTCTCATTTCCAATTTCAAGGGCAATGAGCCGAACATTTTCGGCAAACGGTTTGAAGACGATTCGGTGCGGAAAGCGGCGGCGGTTTTTTCGACGAATTTTTGCCTTGTAATGGCTGCATCGCTCATAATAACGGCTATATCGCCGCTTAAGCTTACGGACGTCGTCTTTGAAACGGTATCCGCAATAGGAACTGTGGGAATGACTACCGGTATAACGCAGTCGCTTTCGGGCGCTCCGCTCTATATAGTGGCGCTTCTGATGTACCTCGGGCGCGTTGGAAGTATGTCCTTTGCGGTATCCTTCTTTGAAAAGAAGAAAAAGGTTGCAATTTCATATACAACGGAAAAAATAGCCATAGGATAGGAGTAGATAGTATATATGAAAAATATTCTTGTTATAGGACTTGGGAGATTTGGGCAGCATCTTTGCCATGAGCTTTATGATCTTGGAAATGAGATAATGGCTGTTGACAGCGATGCCTCGGCAGTGGATTCAGTGGCTGAATATGTGTCCGCCTCCTGTATAGGCGACTGCACAAATCCCGAAGTGTTGAAAAGCTTAGGGGTAAATGACTATGACGAGTGCGTAGTCTGCATAGGGAACAATTTTCAGAACAGCCTTGAAATAACGAGCCAGCTCAAGGAGCTTGGGGCAAAAAATGTCATAAGCAAGGCAAACCGCGACATTCAGGCAAAGTTTTTAAGCCGTAACGGCGCGGACGAGGTCATATATCCAAACCGCGACATGGCAGAGAAGCTTGCAAGGAGAATCAGCACAAACCATGTGTTCGATTATATAGAGCTTACGGATGAGTATGCCATATATGAGATACCGCCGCTTAAATCTTGGATAGGCAAGAGCATAAGGGAAAGCGACATCCGCGCAAAATACAATGTAAATGTACTCGGTACAAGGATAAACGGGCAGACGAAAATAATGCCCCTGGCGGATCATGTAATAGAACATAACGAGCATCTTATAGTTGTGGGAACACAGAAGGACGTTGACAAGATATTAAAGCGAATGTAATTAAGACGGGTGAATATAACGGGGAAAACTCAGAAAAATCGAAAATTGTATTGACAAAATGAGCTCTTTGTAGTA
>CAZIBK010000088.1:0-6526 GCA_964537125.1 uncultured Oscillospiraceae bacterium | reverse complement strand
ACGCTGTCAACAGTAGCAGCTGAGGCAACCGCCATCATGGCAAGCATAGCGACAACTACGACTGCCACAACGAGAAAAATTTTGCCGAATTTCTTCATCATTTTGTCTCCTTTCAGGAAAAAATATTTTTTGTGCCGCAAGAGTTTGTACGGTTCGCCCGCTTGCTCCTAAAGCGTGCTTATCCACATCTATACTCATGCATTATTCACATAATAACAGTATAACACAATAATTATATTTTTCAAGATATTTTTTATAAAAATTACGATTTTTTTGTTCCGCGTTTTTGCTACTTATTTATATGAACCGTAAAAAACGGGTTTGTTTTCCCGCGGTCTCCATGCTCTCCGCGCGAAGCCGCCGTCCGTGCCGCCGCCTACCTTGCGGCGCTTTTCCCCGCAATACACCCCGTTGCCCACGCCCAGTGAAGGTTGTAGCCTCCGCAAAGCCCGTCGCAGTCGAGCGCCTCTCCCGCGGCATACAGCCCGCGCCGCAGCCGCGACTCCATCGTCGCGGGGTCAAAATCTTTCAGCTCGATTCCTCCGCGCGTCGTCTGCGCGTTTTGAAAGCCGTTATCCCCCGTTACGGTCAGCCTCAATCTCTTTAAAAATTCCGCCGATTTTCGGATGTTTTCTTCTGTAAAGTCTTCAGCCTTTACAGAAGCTTTGCCAACCTTCGCGTATTTTAAAAGCGGCGGCGCGGTTTTTTTGTTGACCAATCCGGTAAAAAGCTCTCCGCCCTCACGCTTCGGGAAAAGGCGGATACGCCTTTCTGTTTCCGCTTTCGCTTCTTCATAGCTCATCTCGGGCAGCATATCAACGCAAATTACCGCTCCCCTTTCCGCAAAGCGCGACAGCTGCATCACCGGGATCCCCGATAAGCCGTAGTCGGTAAAAAGCACCTCGCCGGTATCCTCCGCGGCTGTTTTCCCGTTCAGCAAAAGGCAAACCCTTGCGAACACCCTTACGCCTTTAAGCCCCTTTATCTTCTCCGTATCCGTTTTAACGGCGGTAAGGGCGGGTCTGAGTTCGGTTTTCGTATGCCCGAATGACGTCAAAAGCGAATACGACGAGCCGTCCGTGCCAAAGGCGGGCGCCGCCTTTCCGCCCGTTGCGGCGATTACCCTGTCCGCCGTTATTCCGTCGGCGTTAAAACGCCCGTTTTCGTATTTCAGACTCGATATTTTTTTGCCGACCTCAAAGCGGACGTTGTTTTCGCTCAAAAAAAGGCGCAAGGCGTCAGCCACTGCCTGAGCCTGATTTGAACGTGGATATATCCTGCCGTCTTCTTCCCTGTGCGCCACCCCGAGCGACGAGAAAAAGCCCGTCGCCTCATCTGTTCCGAACCTTTCCAATACCTTTGCTATAAAGCTCCTGTCCCCGAAGTAAAAGCGCGGGTCTATGTCGCGGTTTGTAAAATTGCATCTGCCGTTGCCGGTGGCAAGTATTTTCTTTGCCACGCGGTCGTTTCTCTCAACCACCGTTATATCGGCGTTTTTATTTTCCTTTCTTGCGGAAACGGCGGCTGCAAGACCTGCCGCGCCGCCGCCTATAATAAGTATTTTCATGACTTTTTCTTCCCGAATACGGCGTTTTCGCAGCCCTCTCTGATACGGATTATGTTCGCCTTATGCTTAAATATTACAATCAGCACAATGCAGACTACGGCAATAAGCAGCAAGCTGTCGTGTGAAAAATGCGCCGCAAAAAACGGAGCGTTAATCGCCGCCGTAATTGACGCCAGCGACACATAGCGAAACAAAAGCAGCATCACGATAAATTCTATCAATATCAGACCCGCAGCCTGCGGCGCTATCGCCAAAAGAGCGCCTATCGCCGTTGAAACGCCTTTTCCGCCCTTAAACCCGAAATACAGCGGGAAGCAATGCCCCACCACCGCGAAAACGGCATATACATACGCCTGGTGTGTGAGGAACATTTTCGTCAGCACAAATGCGGGCAAAAAGCCCTTCAATATGTCGAATATGAAAACTGCCGCCGCAAAGCCCTTTCCCATGGTGCGAAGAGTATTCGTCGCGCCCGCGTTTCCGCTTCCCACAGTTCGTATGTCGGCGCCTTTAAGCCTCGAAAAAATTATCGACAGATTGACCGACCCTATCAGATATCCCGCTAACGCTGCCGCCGCCGACAGAAGATAAGCAATCATACAATTTTCCTCCCCATCCGTTTAATTTTAATCCTTCTCCTTTTTCCTTTCGCGAACGATAAGCCTTACCGGCGTCCCCGTAAGCCCGAACGCCGTTCTTATTTGGTTTTCGATATACCGCATATATGAAAAATGCGCCAGCTCCGTGTCGTTTACAAACACGACAAACGTCGGCGGCTTTGTGGAGACCTGTGTGATGTAGTACAGCTTCAGCCTCTTTCCCTTGTCCGACGGCGGCTGCACGCGGGCAATTGCGTCCGACAGGACGTCGTTAAGCGCGCCGGTTTGAAGCCTCATTGCGTTCTGCGCGGCAACAAAGTCAATATTTGTAAAAAGATTTCCGATTCTCTGCCCCGTCAGCGCGGAAATAAATACTATCGGCGCATAGCTCATAAAGCCCAAAACGTCGTAAATTTCCCTGCGCATTTTTTCCATGGTTTTGTCGTCCTTTTCGACAATATCCCACTTGTTGACAGCTATCACGGCGGCCTTCCCCTGCTCGTGAGCGTATCCCGCGATTTTTGTATCCTGCTCGCTTATGCCCTCCGTTCCGTCTATCATGAGTATACAAACGTCGCTCCGCTCAATCGCGTTAAGCGAACGTATGACGCTGTAGCGCTCCACGGCATCGTCAACCTTGCCGCGTTTCCTCATTCCGGCAGTATCGATAAAGGTGTATTTTACGCCGTTCTTTTCCACGAGGGTGTCTATGGCGTCTCTCGTCGTGCCGGGTATCTCCGACACAATCACCCGCTCCTCGCCGAGGAGCTTATTTATAAGCGAGCTCTTGCCCGCGTTCGGCTTTCCCACAACGGCAACCTTTATCGAGTCGGCTTCCTCCTCCGCCTCGCTGTCCTTCGGGAAATACGAAACGCACCTGTCAAGCACGTCCCCCACTCCGCTGCCGTGAATCGACGATACCGCCATCGGCTCGTCAAGCCCGAGATTGTAAAATTCATAAAGTTCAAGCGGAGCCTCGCCCGGCGCGTCAACCTTGTTGCACACAAGAACAATCGGCTTGCCGGAGCGCTGCAGCATTGCCGCGACCTCCTCGTCGGCAGCAGTCAGCCCGTCCTTTACGTTCACCATGAAAATTATAACGTCCGCCATATCGATTGCCAAATTTGCCTGACGGCGCATTTGGGCGGGAATTATTTCCTTGGAATACGGCTCTATACCGCCCGTGTCTATAAGCGTGAACTCCTTTCCGCACCATTGAGCGTCGGCGTACACTCTGTCGCGTGTTATGCCGGGCGTGTCCTCTACTATTGATATTCTTTTTCCCGCTATTTTATTGAAAAGCGTGGATTTCCCCACATTCGGTCTTCCTACAACCGCCACAATCGGTTTAGCCATTTATATGCCTCCTTGCATCAGTATTGCGTCCAAAAACTCGCATCCGTCATTTTCAATAGGAAAGAGCGGCACATTCAGCCTCTCCGAAATTTCCTCCGTTGTGACGTTATCGAGCAAAACATCGGTCGAATCCCTCAGCATACTTTTTGAAATAATGAGCCTTTCGCCCAAATCCTTGCCCTGCAGCTGCTCTATTATATCGCACCCGCAGAGAAGCCCCGTCACGGTGATTTCCTCTCCGAAGAAATTGTTTTCTATCGCATAAACGTCCACTTTCAGTCCATTATACTTTTTTTCGGCGTCGTTTGCAATAGATTTGATAAAATTATACGCCGCTTTTCCCGTCGCAATGCTCACATGCGGGATATGCTCCGGCGCATCGGTTTGCGCCAACGCGCGGTAAAACTCCTCGCGCATACTCGATATCATCCCGACGCCGTTTTCTATCTGCGGAAAAGCCTCGTACTCCTCAGCCTCGGGCAGTTCAAGCCCCGCCTTAAGATAAAACTCGTCAGATGCGTAAAAAAGCCTCGACCCAACGCTCTCCATCGCTCTTTTCTGCCATTTCATCACTGTTTTGATGACCTCCTCCGCGCCTTCGGGGGTAACGGAGGGTATCTCGCACAGACCGTCGCGGTACCTCGTCTTTCCTATCGGCACCACGCTGACGCTTTTTATATGCTCTCCCATCGACAAAAGATCCGAAAACGTTCTCTCCAGCTCAGCCCCGTCGTTAAAGCTCGGACACAGCACTATCTGCGCGTTCATCACTATTCCGTTTTCCGCAAAACGGCGCATTCGCTTCATAATGTTCCCGGCGTTTTTGTTTCTCAGCATTTTTTCTCTGAGAATCGGATTCGTAGTATGCACCGACACGTTTATCGGACTTACGCGCATTTTTATAAGCCTGTCAATCTCTTTTTCCGAAAGGTTTGTAAGCGTTACATAATTTCCCTGAAAAAACGACAGCCTTGTATCGTCGTCCTTAAAATACAGCGACCCTCTCATCCCCTTCGGAAGCTGGTCTATAAAGCAGAAGATACATCTGTTTGCGCAGCTTTTCGCGCCGTCTATAAGTCCGGATTCAAACTCAACTCCAAGATCCTCGTAGCAGTCCTTTTCTATTTCCACCTCGACGGTTTCTCCGTCCTTTGTTTCCACGGTCAGCAATATTTCCTCGTCGCTCATAAGGAACCTGTAATCAAGCACGTCCGTTATTTCCGTTCCGTTTATTTTGATTATCGCGTCTCCCGGCTCAAGTCCGATTTCCTCGGCAATGGAATTTTTCATAACACGTTTTATTTCAGTTTTCTTCATTGTCGAAATTCCCCTTTGCTTCAGTATATCACAAAACGCCCGCTTTAAGCAATAGTCAAAAAAATAATGCGCCTCGAAGGGCGGCAAGACAGTAATTCTAAGAAATTACTATTTTACGGCATCTGTCGAACAGAATTGGAAAGTGTATTGAAAAATCCCTATCTCTATGTTATATTAGGTATGTTAGGTAAAAAAATTATTGTCTTGTGCGTTCAATATGAACGGAGATGAAATTTAACGATGCAGTATGATTACCCGTTAACTGCACCGCTGTGGAAAACGAATTTGCCGGCAATATATATCAGTTGACTATCTTATCTACAATGACCCGCCGGCGTAGATTAAACTCAATTAAAGTATAGGAGCAGTGATTATGGAATACCCAATATCGCTTTACTACAATACAGAAGTGTCCGATGTAAAAACATTGGATTTGTGCCGCGGAGATGATGATTACAGAAAAGTACATATTGTAGACGATGGACATCGTAAACTTGTGATAAAATATTTATCCAACACTTTCAGCGATAAGCGCAGAATCGAAGGCTGGTTCAAGTTGATGGAGGAATACCGTAAAATAGGCTTATATTGTCCTGCTGTCGTGCCGAATTGCAACGGAGAATTGCTTCATTGCGATACTGTAGACGGACGTGATTACTACACATATGCTGAAGAGTATTCCGTCTATGAAACTGCCGAACACATCGGTAAAGAAAAATACAAAGATGCACAAGGTCATGATTGCTTTACTCCCGATGTTATGCGTTCTCTGGGAAAAATTGCATCTGCCAAATTAGACATCTTGGACTGGGCTTCTGCATACTGCTTGCTTGAGCCGTTTTGCGCTCCCGATACTACTGACGAAGCAACAGAATGTGCGGTTGCTTTTGTAAATTACATTCGTGATAATATTCCTGCATTTTTGCCGCAGGCTGAGGCTCTTTTGGAAATGTTCCATAAGCGACAGGAAGAATTGAAAACTGTATATCCCTCACTACCAACATCTTGTTTTCAAGCTGATTTGAACGACAGTAATATTCTTCTTGATGGGGACGCCAATTTTGTTGGACTAATTGATTTTAATTTGTGTGGGAAAGAACCAATTTTGAATTATGCTGTCCGAGAAGCGCTATGGGGTGTTTCTGACAAGCGGCTGTTTGGAGAAAAGGATAGCAGATTGTATTTTTATGACAAAGAATTAGATGATCTCCGAATCAGCTTGTTTTTAGAAAATATCACTTATATTCAAGAAACCTATAAATTCAGTTCTTTTGAAAAAGATGCTTTTCCTATTTTATTCCGCTATATGAACTCATTTTGGTGGCACCATTTAGATGAAATTAAGTTAATAAAAGAGGATGAAAATAAAATAACACAACTCTTTGATTGGCTTGAATATCAAATGATACGAGATGATATTCGCTTACCATAATCAGATTATTGTAGTAATCGTTTCAAAACTTCCGAAAAACGAGGGAACATTATGGCAGGATGGCTTAATGATGATATGACCTCTACGCTTCATCCCCGCGGATGTACTGCTAAAAGCAGAACAGGTATGACCGAAATCATGCCTGCTCCAAGAAATTTACATATTACTGTTTTACTGCCAATGCGCCTCAAAGGGCGCATTATTTTTAAACCGTCTTAATATTTTCTATATACCCGAACAAATCTGTCACCGACT
>CAZIBK010000087.1:0-6548 GCA_964537125.1 uncultured Oscillospiraceae bacterium | reverse complement strand
ATTTATGTTTAACAGCATCAATAATTTGACGGACTGTGTTACCGTGCGGTAAAATTTCCCATAAAAAATGCGCCTGAATCGGGCGCATTTTTTTATGATTATCTCATTATGTTCTCTATATCCTCTATGCTTCGCGGTGTTACGGCGGAGAGATTTTCGCAGCCGTCCTCGGTGATAAGGCAATTATCCTCAAGACGGAAACCTATTCCCCACTCCTCGCAGTATATGCCTACATCAACGCAGAATACCATGCCCGGTTCCGTGCTTCTTCCGGTCATATCGACAACATCATGAGTGTCAAAGCCTACATGGTGAGCTCCTCCGTGCCAAATGAGCTTTCCGGCATCCTCGTACCTTTCAAGAAGACCTATCCCCTTAAGCTGCTCAAAGTTGCAGCGCCTTACCATAAGGTCAACCTCATTCATCGGTATTCCCGGCTTTAAAACGCCGAACATATAATTTGATGTATTATAAGCACATTCGTAAAGGAGCCGCTGCCTTTCGTTAAACTTGCCGTTGCAGGGCCATCCGCGTGATACATCGTTTCCGCAATTATCCCACACGGCGCCCACATCGTTAAGTATCATATCGCCGTCCTGCGCCTGCCCGCGGTAGTCATAGTAATGTATGCAGAAATTATTCTTTCCGGCAGATATGATTGACGGGAACATCGGAGCGAGAACGCCGTGCTGCATGAGTGCATAGTCAAATTCAGCCTTATACTGATACTCATACATTCCGGGCTTTGACGCCTTCATCATGGCAACAATGCCGTCCCGTGTTATAAGCTCCGCCTTTTTCATTGCCTCAATCTCACACGGCTTCTTTATTGTTCTGATGCGGGCAATAGCCTTATGTATGTTTTTAAGCTTAATGAACGGATAATCCTTCTGAACGGTCTTTGCAAGCAAAAAAGCTTCGCTGTCAGGCTCGCTTGGCGTAAGCTTGTCAAAATCAAGGCAAACTGTGTCGCACATATCCTCGTTTGCGATAAACTTAAGATAAGAATCAAACTCCGACACATATCCGCAATTTGATATACCCGAAATATCCTCAACCTCATGAGCCTTGATGCGGCTTCCCGTCCAGCGTTCCGCGTGGGCGTCGGGCGGAAGTATAAACATTCGCTCCTCAACCCCGACATCGCCTTTGAGCGCAGTAAAAATAAGCCCCTCCTTTTGTATCCCCGTAAGGTAAACAAAGTTTCTGTTTGCGAAAAAAGGGTAATTTTCATCCGCCGTCTTACGCGGCGCGTGACCCGAATATATAACTGCCAGGCTGCCCGGTTCAAGAGCGTTGTAAAGCGACTGTCTGTTGCCGACGTAAAAAAGCTTGTCCATTTAATTATGCCTCCGATAATCGATTTTCTTAATTATAGCACCGCAAAGAAATATTTTCAACAACCTGCACCGTAAAATTTAAATCTGCCGCACCAAAACGATGCGGCAGACGCTTTATTCTATCACAATATCAAATTCCTTGCGTATTCCGTTATATGTTACTGTACCCTTTGCTGTGCCTCGGCTCTCGGCATACACTATATTATTATCTCCTACTAAGCCTGCGCAGGATGAATCAAGCTCACATTCAAACCCGAAGAGCTTTTCTCCCTCCGGCGATACAATGTCAATCGGAAGCTTTTCCCCAACCCGCATTTTTGCAAATCTGCCTATACGGGCGATTATAAAATCATCGGCTTTGATTTCACTCTTCTCCCCGGGCGCAACCGCTATCGTCACCTTGTAATCACCCTCTTCTGGCGTTATCACAACGCTGCCGTCATAGACGGTCGTTTCTCCGGAGGGGCTCTCTATCTTTATAGAGCTTATAACATACCCTTCCTTCGTCTCCGCCGATATTTCTATCGGGATTCCCGCATACTGCTTTGTTGTAAAGGAGTTTGCCTTGTCACCGTACAGGCTTTTCCTTATTACCGCGCCAGATACTGATACGCTTGCGTTTTCGGCATCTGTCTCAAAGGTGAAGTTTGCCTCGCCCGAGACACCGCTGCCGTAATATTTTTTCAGAAAATCCCTCACCATGGGATAAAAGCTTTCATTCCTCGCGGAGACAAAGCCTACAAACTTATTTTTTGTGTAATCCTTCCACGCATTGAGCCGATCAAAGCTTGTCCCGCTCATATTGTTCCAGCGCAGCAGGTCGTACATCTTTACACCTTCCCTTTCGGAAATAAGGCTTTGCACTATATCTGACATACTTTCTTCGCTAACCGCAGTGGACATATATGCTGCCGCTCTTTGTGCAAATTCGTTTCTGAAAGCTTCCGCTTGGAATAATCCGTCAAGCTCTTGCGCCGCAAACTCGGGCTGGCGGGCATTTGTGTTTTCCGCAGCGCTTTTAATTGCGTATTCGAGGGTATTGTTGCCGGCGGCGTCAAATGCCAAATCAAAGTCATGCAGCATAAAGCGCCATCTGCCGTCCGCGCCGTATGTATCGCCGTTTGAGCGTTCTACCGTTGTGCGCCAGAATTTATAATTGTTCCCCGGCCAGTCAATGTTATCGCAGTAAAGATATACAAAAAGATAATCAATAAAGTTATCTATGTCAACATAGGCATTAAGTTCCGCAAAATTGTCGGCTTCCGAAGCATGGAGCATCAGATACTTTGTATAGTTGAAAATATCTCTGTAAAGCTCCTCGTCCTCTTCGGGGCCTTCCTCGTAAGAGACTCTTTCTATCAAAGCTTCGCCTGTATCGGGAAGGATAGTCTCGGTATTTTCAAGGGTCCAGTCCCTATCAAAATATACTACATCATCCTTGCCTATCCCTTCGTAGTGGTAGTCCAAATATCTGTTGTCGTACTGCTCGCGATTTTCGTAAATACCCCAGAACTCACCGTTAAGAAATACTGCGGCAGGGGTTGAATTAGCTGTTTCGGGGCGCATGAACCCGCCTATCTTCTGCGCCACAACGTCCTTTAAATCGCTTTCAGCCCAGTCTGATATACGGAGAGTTACCTTGCCGTATTTTTTTACGCTGCTGTTGTCATAGAAATTTTTATCGGTTCCCTCGATAAAATCATATTCAAGGTTTTTTGAGCCGTTAGCGTCGCCCTTTGTGAAATAAATTCTGAGGGATTTTTTCGGATTGCTGCGCGAGCCGTGACCGCCGATCTTCATCTCTATGCCTCGTTCAAAGCCGTCGCCGTCATTGTCAAAATACTCGATATATGCAGGCACATTATGCTCATAGTCGTAATTTGTATATATGCCCTCCTTCGCGTCCCAAAGGTTTTCGGGAGCGGTAGTTATGGCGATAATCGGCGCCTTCGAGAAAATATCCGATATTTCATCCGAAACAAAGTATGTATTGGTCACAACCTCGGAGGCGTTTCCGAAATTGTCAATGCAGATTGCCCTTATTACAACGCCCGGCTCTATCCGCTGCTGAGCCACTCTGCCCTGGACGCTTCTCGGAGACGCGGCATTCGGCGCTATCTCAATTGCGCCGCTATAGCGCGTTGACCTCTCGGTTGGCTCGCTGCCGTCAAGGGTGTAGTAAACACTGTTCCCGCCGCCGTCAATGGACAAGCTGAATGAGGAGGCGTATATTCCTCCCTCTGCGGAAAATACGGGAGATGCCACACCCTCCGCAAAAGCCGCTCCGCAAAACGCCGTTGTTAAAAGACACAGCGCCATAAGCAGCGTCAGAACATTCTTCGAACATACTTTTTTCATCGTGGCATCCCCCGCTTATAATATATTAAAATAATTATATTATAAATTTCCCGACTTTTCAATCCTTTTATCTGTTTATAGGGAAAAAATTGTGCTAATATCTCCTATTCGGAAATGATTTTTCGTGTCGTCCTCAAATCAAGTATTCCTCCGGCACAGCAGGAGGCGCTGTTTACGGCAAATTTTACCGTTACTGAGGATTTGCCTCGGGTTAATTCCTCAGGTATTTCATAAAAACAATAGTACGGAGCCCCCGGGCTATTGTTATTTACCGTCTGTGTGCCGATTTTTACTCCGTCAACATAAATTGAAAAATCTCTTGTATAGTAAATTCCGTTCTTTGTAAACGGAACATCGCTGCCCCAGTATGCCGCGCAGAGATAGTTTTGCCCTTCCTCAACATTCAAATCGTATGAAAAGCAGGCGTCGGCGCTTCCCCACGCATCGCGCCACATATAATTCTTTCCGTTTGAGGAAAAGCTTCCGTTATGAGTATTCACTCCCGTCATATTGTGTCCGAGCTCATCCTGCTGACCGTCAGGCTCTACGGAATCTATCGTTGAATTATTAAGGTTTTTCTCAAAGACGTCTCCGGCTTCATTCATGTTCCAGTAAACATTGTGGAATTGGTGGTGTATTGAATAAAACGGAACGAGTAAAACGTCTTCTCCGCTTGAGGTATATTCTCCGTTTATCTTAAATGTAAGAGAAGATCGGTCAACCTCTCCTATAAGATTATTGACGTCGTCACCCTCGTAAACTATATAAGGAACGTCAACAGTAGTGGAGTCAAGCCCCGTTTCCTTTTCCACCGTGTCATTCGGCAGCGAATCGCTCCCGAGCGGTGCGGCGAGGACGATAGGCCCGTACATAAACGCCGCCTTTCCTCCGCGCGAAACATACTTTTCAAGGCTCATCGGGATTGTCAGCTCTATCACATCGCCCTTTTTGAAGCTTCCCTCTATTGTAAGATAGCCCGCCTCTTTTGAGGAATATGTTTTTTCGCCGTAAACGGCTTCCGCGCCGTTCTTTGCCCATGAAGGCACTCTCAGCTTGATTGCCGCGTCAGCCTCGCCCTCTTCTATAATTATCTTTACGGTATCGCTATAGGGATAGTTCGTCTCCTGTCTGAGAGTAAGCCCCTTTTCCTCCCATTTTAGTACGGAAGGGATATAAAGATTTACATAAAGCTCGTTATTCTCTTTGTAATATATAGTCTTCGCATATTTTCCCGGATTCTCCATCCCTGTTCCGGTGCAGCACCAGAAAGAGTCATGCGCTGTACCGTATATTCTGTAATGCCCTTGAAGAAGCGAAACAAAATACATCTTATTACCGGTGTCGGGATCCTGTGAACCTAAGATGTGATTATAAAGAGCCCTCTCATAGTAATCCATGTATGCGGAGTTGTGATCCCAATCAAAGAGATGCTCCGTCAGCTTGAGCATATTATATGTATTACATGTCTCTGTGGTTTTCACACCGAGAGACTCAAGCCCCAAAGCCTCAAAATGCTCCGAAATACTGTTGCCTCCCGTCACATATGAACGGTTATTTACCACAGTATTCCAGAAAAACCTTGCCGCAAAGCCGTAGTCGGCATATTTCTCTTTATCATCCTCATAGATTGCCGCCGCGCCGATTATTTTCGGTATCTGCGTATTTGCATGAAGACCCGAGAGCTCATCCTTACCGTTTGCCAGCGGATTTAATATGTTGTCGTGGGTAAAGCGGCGCGCCGTTTCAAGGTAAGCGATGTTTCCGGTTATATCGTAAAGCTCGGCAAAAATCTCGTTCATTCCGCCGTATTCTACCTCCAGCATGGTCTGCATTTGAGCGTCGGAAAGCTTATCCGTACCGTCCTTCGCCCAGTCTGCAAAGCGGACAGCAACATTTAACGCCTGCATATTCCCCGTATAATTGTATGCATCGATAAGCCCTTGATAAATTTTATGTATGCCGTACCACGGAACCCAGTAATTGTTAGCCCACGATGACACATTCCCTTCAAATAGGGACTTAAAGCAATCCTCCTTTACTCCGCCTATATATCCGTTTCCGGTTGTTCTTTGAATATAGTCGAGCTGCTCCACAGCGTAATTCAGCCTTTCGAGGACTGTTTCATCTCCTGTTGATGCGGCAAATACCGCTGCGGCGCTCATCCAATGTCCGAGCGAATGTCCCGCAAGCGTAAATGTGTCCGCCGAAGATGCGGTCCAGTTGTTCGCGCCCTTTCTCTCCCAGCCTCCGTAACGAACGGCTCCGTTCGGAGTCGGAAGAGAAGCCGTTTCAAAGCACGGCGCCAAAAGCCTGTCAACATCCATGCCGAGTACATAATCAAGCCCCGTCTGCTGACTCGTTTTGAAAATTCCTTCTTCAAGTCTTACGCTCGAAAGCGGCGCAAAACCGCTCTCCTTCTCATTATTTAATACAAGCGAACGAACATTGGTCAAGGGTCTTATGCTGTCGCTGTTCCATATCATGCTTTTCACGATATGCGCATCCTCTCCGATATCAGCCGTAATTGAAATATCCGTCTTTCCTGTTGCCGTCACCCTCTTCGTGGTGACCGACTTTACCTTATTGTCGCCGTCGTATATTACAAGCGCCGCAATAAGATTGCCCGCCGTTGAAGAATTATTCTCAACGGTAAACTCGGCTGAAGCAATACTGTTTTCCGCGTAAAGATCGCTTATCACGCTGTACCCGTCTTCCGCCGATGCCGCAATTCCTCCCGTCAGAATTGCCAACGCCGCAATGGAAAGTGCAAAAATCCGTTTTTTCATTTTATCCTTGACCCCTTTACTTTTCTGTTTGTTTGTGATAACTTACTTATATACTAATATTTTT
>CAZIBK010000086.1:0-6611 GCA_964537125.1 uncultured Oscillospiraceae bacterium | reverse complement strand
GGTTCATGTAATCAGTCGCCGAAGCATACGCCGAGAGCCTTTGCCATCTGCACAAGCTCACCGTTAGGATCAACGTTCTTAGTCTTATGACCTATAACGTCTTCAAGCGAAGCATATGTGATTTCATTGCCGTGAAGGGCAACAATGTTGCCGAATTTACCTTCCATAGCAAGCTCGACAGCGGCATAGCCGTAACGGGATGCAAGCACTCTGTCGTGACCTGTGGTCGTACCGCCGCGCTGTGTGTGACCGAGTATTGTGGAACGCGCTTCTGCGCCGCACATCTGCTCGAGCTGCTCCGCAACAACCGCGCTTACGCCGCCGAGACGGATGGGGTCGGGGCTGTCGTCGCGAACCTTAAGAACAACCGCCTCGCCGTCCTTAGGCTTAGCGCCTTCCGCAACCGCAACGATTGCGAAGTCCTTGCCGTTTGCCATATCGGATTTGATTTTTTCGGCTACTTTGTTTATGTCATAGGGAATTTCGGGAATGAGAATCGCATCGGCAGCGCCTGCGATACCGCCGTGTATGGCGAGCCAACCCGCGCCTCTGCCCATAATTTCAACGCACATGATTCTGCCGTGGGACTTAGCTGTTGTTCTGATCCTGTCAAGAGATTCGGTGACAACGCTTATAGCCGTGTCGAAACCGAAGGTAAAATCGGTTCCCGCAAGGTCGTTATCGATAGTTTTGGGGATTCCGATAACATTTACGCCTTTTCTTGCAAAATCGCGCCCGGAGGTAAGAGTGCCGTCTCCGCCGAGAATGAAGAGCGCGTCAATGCCCTTATCTTTAAGATTTTGAACGGCAACATCCGAAACGTCGTGATACAAAATCTTGCCGTTTTCATCCCTTACGATATTATCATTTTCATCACGAATAGGGTAGATGAAGAGGTTGTCCTTATTGGAGCTTCTGAGTATGGTGCCGCCTTCGCCGATAATTTCCTGAACATTATCTATAGTGAGAGAAACAAAATCGTTGTGATATAGACCGTTATAACCCTTTCTGATGCCTACTACCTCGAGACCGTACTTGACAATTGCCGTTTTAACGACCGCCCTGATTACCGCGTTCAGACCGGGGCAGTCACCGCCGCCGGTGAGAATGGCTATTTTTTTAATTTCGCTCATGTTATAACCTCCATGAAAATATATTCTGCTTTTATGATTGTACTATAAAATGCTATTTTATGCAAGAAAAATTTTTATGTTTGCGCAAATAATATTTTTGTAAGAATACAGAGTCAAAAGAGTGCGATTTTGTATTGATTTTAAGCTGTACATATGTTAAAATGGAATCAATATTACTCAACCGGAGGAAGAAGCAGATGGAAGAAACAAAATCCAATTTTATTCATGACATTATAGATTCGGACCTTGCCGAGGGCAGGGAGAACGGCGTTCATACACGTTTTCCGCCCGAACCGAACGGATATCTTCACATAGGCAGTGCAAAGGCGATATATATCAACTACACTGCCGCAAAGAAGTACGGCGGAAAGTTTAATCTGAGATTTGACGACACCAATCCCGAAAAAGAGGACGACGAGTATGTAAGAGCCATTCTGGAGGATCTTCATTGGCTGGGGGCGGATCCCGACGGCGGTGTTTTCTACGGCTCGGACTATTTTGATAAGTGCTATGAGTTTGCCGTTAAGCTGATAAAGGACGGAAAGGCGTTCGTGTGCGACCTCTCTCCCGAGGAGATGAGCGAATACCGCGGCATGCCGACGGAGCCGGGAAGGGAAAGCCCGTACAAGAACCGCTCTGTTGCGGAAAATCTTGACCTTTTTGAGAGGATGAAAAACGGCGAGTTCCCCGACGGCGCGAGAACGCTGAGGGCGAAGATTGACATGACCTCGCCGAACATGAATATGCGCGACCCCGTTATATACAGAATTAAGCATACGGATCACCACAGGCAGGGAAGCAAATGGTGCATTTATCCGATGTACGATTTTGCCCATCCAATACAGGATGCTCTTGAGGGAATAACACATTCTCTCTGCTCCATAGAATTTGCAAATCACCGCCCCCTTTACAATTGGGTGGTTGACAATGTGGGCTTTGAGCATAAGCCGCATCAGTACGAATTTGCGCGCCTTAACATGACCTATACGGTTATGAGCAAGCGCTATCTGAGAAAGCTTGTGGAGACTAAGAGCGTTGACGGATGGGATGACCCGAGAATGCCCACTCTGTCGGGACTTCGCAGGAGAGGCTATACGCCCTCCGCCATATTTGATTTTATCGAGCGCAGCGGCATCGCAAAGGCGGAGTCTATGGCGGATTTAAGCCTTCTTGAATATTGCATTTGCGAGGAGCTGAATAACGACGCGCCGCGCAGGGTGTGCGTGACTGACCCGCTTGAGGTTGACATCACAAATTACCCCGACGGCAAGGAAGAATTTTTTGAGTTTTCCAATCATCCGAAAAAGCCGGAGCAGGGCGTGAGAAGGCTTCCTTTCACAAACAGGATATATATTGAAAGGAGCGACTTTATGGAAGAGCCTGTCGCCGGATTTACACGGCTCATACCGGGCGGAGAGGTGCGCCTTATGAGCGCGTATATAATGAAGTGCGACGAGGTGATACACGACGAGGAGGGCAATGTTGTAAAGCTTCTCTGCTCCGTGGATTTGGAAACGGGCAACGGCAAGAGGACTGAGGGTCCCAAGGTGAAGGGTACCGTCCACTGGCTCAGCCGCGAACATTCGATAGACCGCGAGGTGAGAATATATAACAATATATTTAACAGAGAGAATGTCGCAACACTGCTTGAGGACGACAATTTTGAGGAATTCCTTGCCGAGGATTCGCTTGTTGTTCTGCCGAACGCAAAGATCGAGGAATCACTCGCGGACGCAAAGGCGGGCGAACGCTTCCAATTTGTGAGAATGGGCTACTTTACGCCCGACTCAAAGTTTGAAGGCGTGTTTAACAGAACCGTGGCGCTGAAGACAGGCTTTAAGCCGGCTAAATGAAAATAATGAAAGGACATGAACATGGATTACAATAAGCTTGCAGAGCTTCTTTTCCCGGATATCGATAAGGATATCGACTATTATGAAAAGCTTTATCCCAAACGCGACCTTCCCGAAGGCGCGAGAGTGACGAGGCTTGGCCCCAGTCCTACGGGATTTATACATTTGGGCAACCTCTACGGCGCGCTGGTGGACGAAAGGCTGGCGCATCAGTCGGGCGGAGTGTTTTTCCTCAGAATCGAGGACACCGACAATAAGCGCGAGGTCGAGGGCGCGGTGGATATAATCATCAATTCGATGGAATATTTCAACGTTCATTTTGACGAGGGCGCGACCGGAGACGGCGAAAAGGGCGCGTACGGACCCTACCGTCAGAGGCAGAGAAAAGAGATATATCAGACTTTTGCAAAGCATCTTACAAGGAAGGGACTTTGCTATCCCTGCTTCTGCTCCGAGGAGGAAAACGAGGCGAGGAGAAAGGCGCAGGAGGCAGTTAAAGCCAATCCCGGCTATTACGGCGAATGGGCGACCTGCAGAGGTCTTTCGTATGAGGAAATAGAGGAAAGAGTAAAAAGGGGAGACTCATACGTTCTTCGCTTTAAGGCGCCCGAGTCGCCGAAGAGAACGATTGAGGTTGAGGACGAAATACGCGGAACCCTCAAAATGCCCGAAAACGAGATGAATTTTGTCGTTTTAAAGAGCGACGGAATACCGACATATCACTTTGCTCATGTGGTGGACGATTATCTGATGGGTACAACCCACGTTGTCCGCGGCGAGGAGTGGCTCGCGACGCTGCCGTATCATGCGCAGCTTTTTGAGGCGTTCGGCTTTAAGATGCCGATTTATTGCCATACGGCAGTGCTTATGAAGATGGACAACGGAACAAAGAGGAAGCTTTCAAAGAGAAAGGATCCCGAATTTGGGCTTGATTTCTACAAAAACGAGGGCTATCTTCCCGAAGCGGTTTGGGAGTATCTTCTTACGGTGTTAAATTCCAATTTTGAGGACTGGAGAAGGGAAAACCCCGATCTTCCCGCCTCGGAATTTGAGTTTACAACTCGGAAGATGAGCGTATCGGGCGCGCTGTTCGATACGGACAAGCTGTACGATGTTTCAAAGAATTATATTGCGCACCTTGACGCCGACACCGTTTACGACGCTTTGACAGAGTGGGCGAAGGAGTGCGATGAGGATTATTATAAGCTCCTTACGAGGGATCCGTCCTTTACGCGGGCTATGATAGGCATAGGGCGCGGAGGCGAAAAGCCGCGAAAGGATATTGCGAACTGGAAGCAGTCGAAGGATTTCTACAGCTTTTTCTTTGACGAAACGTTTACCATGGAGGACGGTTTCCCCGCCAACGTTTCCGAGGAGGACAGAAAGCTTATACTTAAAAAATACATTGCGTCGTATGCGCATGAGGACGAAAAGGACGCATGGTTCCCGAAGGTTCGTCAAATGGCGGAGGAAATGGGTTTTGCGCCGAAGCCCCAGCTTTACAAGAAAAACCCCGATGCGTATAAGGGGCATGTGGGCGACGTCAGCGCGGTAATACGCGTTGCGCTGACAGGCAGGATGAATGCGCCCGACATTTGGGAGATTCAGCAGGTTCTCGGAAAAGAGAGAACTCTTGCAAGGCTTGAAAAGGCTATATAAAGTGACTGACATGAAAAAGGTTTTTATATTATTTTTGGCTGTCGTTACGGTTCTGTCGGGCTGCGGAGAAGCGTACGAAGCGGGTATGTTTTCGGATGTGCGGGAGTTTGACTTTTACGAAAGCGCTGTCAGGCTCTGCGTTGAAAACGGCTATTTTGACTGCGAGGGCGATTATTTCGGAGCGTATGATCCGGTGTCGCTGTCGGAGTGCGCGTATATTGCGGCGCGGCTTGACGGCAAAAACACCGATGACGCCATAAGCTATGTTGTCAAAAAAGGCATAGCCGAGGAGGAATATTCGGATTGGGACTTGCCCGCAACCCGTGCGCAGGCGGCATATATGGTGAGTCATGCCGTTGACGCGGAAGAGATAAACACGGTCATAGAAGGGGCAATATCGGATATTTCCGATTGCGGAGAAAAAGATGAGATATATCATCTGTACAGAGCGGGGATTTTTTCGGGCGATAAGGAGACGAACGCCTTCCGCCCCGACGAGGTAATTGTCCGCGCGGAAATGGCGGTCGTAATAGAACGCGCACTGGACAGCGAAAAAAGGGTTTCCTTTTCGATGGATCGCCTTGAGGCAAGCCTTATCGCTTTCGGGGACACTATAGGTCATATGCCCGTGGTAAGCTCGTGTAAGAGCGCCTCCGGATATGATTTTTCGGGTCTGTTTAAAAATGTGCGCGGATATATCGACGAAGCGGATATTGCCTGCGTGAATCAGGAAACGATATTTATCGATACGGGCTTCAGCGGATATCCTGCCTTCGGCTCGCCGTGCGAGATAGGAGATGCGGAGTACGAGGCGGGCTTTGACGTTGTAACCCATGCCACAAATCACGCCTTTGACCGAGGCGAGAAAGGTATAATATATACAACCTCCTTCTGGAAGGACAAGGACATAGCCGTGCTCGGAATACATGAGAGCGCGGAGGACGCGGAGGAAATAACCGTTATAGAGAGAAACGGGATAAAAATAGCGCTCCTCAATTATACTTACGGGCTGAACGGGTACAGACTGCCCGACGGAAAAGAGTACCTTGTTGACGTCTTGGATAGGGACAAGGCGCGCTCTGATATGGAAAATGCCGAAGCATTAAGCGACGCGGTTATTGTATTTCTGCACTTCGGAACGGAGTACAGAAATACACCTACCGATGAGCAGAAAGAGTGGGCGCAGCTCTTTGCGGACGAGGGCGCGGTCGCGGTTATAGGGGCGCATCCCCACGTTGTGGAGCCGATGGAAACGATAAAGGGGAAGAACGGCAACGAGACGCCCGTGTATTATTCCCTCGGAAATTTTATCTCCAGCCAGAACGATTTGCAATGCGCTCTTTGCGCGATGGCGCGGTTTACAATTGTCAAGGATGAAAATGGAGTGCGAGCCGAAAATGCGCAGATATTGCCCGTTATAACCCATATGGAGAAGGGGTGCTATACGGCGTATCTGCTGAGTGATTATCCGCAGGAAATGGAAAAGCGGCACCGCTTTAATCAGACATATCCGGGGAAATTCTCGAAGGAATATTTTGAAGAGCTTTTTGAAAGCATTACAAAGTAAAAAAGCATCTGCCGCGCCGCGGGAAGCGCAGCCAATCCGGAAGAGAGCGGAAAAACCGAGCGCCGGGAAAGCGTTGCGATAGGTTGAAAAGGCAAAATAAAAATCCAATATTTAAACCAAAATCGGTTTAAATATTGGATTTTTTGGTTGCGGGGACGGGATTTGAACCACGCGACCTTCGGGTTATGAGCCCGACGAGCTACCAAACTGCTCCACCCCGCGATATTTTGCCGCTGAATCATCTCAGCTTTATTACTATAACACGTTTTGGCATATTTGTAAAGGGGTTTTGAGAAAAAAAGTTAAATTTTTTTCGCTGCATAAGAAGTATATGAAGCAAAGGGGAAAATATTCATATAATCTCGTAAAGCTCGCGGAGCGCTTCGGAGAATTTTTCGA
>CAZIBK010000085.1:0-6702 GCA_964537125.1 uncultured Oscillospiraceae bacterium | reverse complement strand
AGCGGAGCATCAACTGATGCTCCGCTTTTAATTGTATCAATTTTCACTTTATCTGTCAAGGTAGCGGTATATTACAGATACAGCCTCCGCGCGTGTCAGCATGTCGCCGGGTCTCGCCGTTTCTCCCGATATAACGCCCATCGCCTTTAATATTTCCGCGCTTCCGTATCCTTTTTCAAAGCTGTCCGCATCCGTAAAGGTGGGCTTAAATATATCAAGCTCCGCAATTTCTCCCGCGCCCATCATCTTAACAAATATATTAAACGCTTCCTCGCGGGTAACTGTTTTGTTTTCGTCCGCTTCCTCCTTCGTCACCACGCCCTTGTATTTTATAAGCCAGTCGTAATCAAGACTGCTTCTCGCAAAGGACGGGTAATAGAACAGTGAGCCGAACAGCCTCAGCATATCGCCCTGAGTTATATTCTCGTCGGGGCGGAATGTGTCGCCTTCAAGGTAAATTCCCTGCTCCGCAAGAGCGTTTATCATGTTCTCCGCCCAATGCCCTTTAATGTCGCTGTACTCCGCGTTTGCGGCTTTTTTCTTATTCATATCCTCGCCCGTAACAGCGTCGAGAGTTACAGCTTTGCCGATTGTTACCGCAGGAATGTATCCGTCCTTTGTATTTAACCATATATGCTGAAAATCAGTCGCCTTGAACAAGGCTTCATATGCCGCCGCCTCGCCTATGGCGTTCTTAGGATCCGTAAAAGAGGATACGTCCTCGTCCCAGTCTACGCTGTAGCTTGAAACCATATCGCCGGAGTAAACACAGCTTATGCTGTTTGCGGGATATTCCACTCCGTTTACCGTTCTTTTCCCATTAACACTGTTATCGATTTCTTCAAGAGACACTTCCTTCATCTTTTCAGGCTCAAGCTTATTCATAAAAGCCTTCGCCTTTTCGCGGCATTTGACATTTTCTTCATCCGTCAGCTTGCCGCTTTCCGAGGAATAATCGCTGTTATATATGCTCAGTATCTCACCTGTTGAGGCGTTAAAGTAAACGTATATGCTTCTTTCCGTACCGTTCTCGCTTTCATCGCTCAGCGTCAGACTGATGTAATAGCTTTCCGCGCTCTTATATGTATAGGAATAGCTGAGCTTCATATCGTCCGTTATTTTCAGCTCCTCCATCCCGCGCAGCTTTGCCTCCAGCTCCTCTTTTGTCAAAAGCGCGCCCATGTTCGCCAATTCTTCGGTTTCCTGCGGCGTAAGCTCTACCTTTCTGCCGCCTCCCGCACTCATATCGCTTGTCTCCGCGGGCGCGTTAAAAGAAAATTTATCATTGCTTCCCGCACTCTCGGCTCTCTGTCCGTCCTTTTCCGATATAAAGCCCTTTTCGATTGTGTAAACGAGCTTTACGTTATTTTTCCCGTCGGTATAATAGCTTTTGTAGTACAGCTTCGGCGTAAACTCCTTTTCATAATCCTCACGGGTAAGTGTAATGCGTTCCCCTTCGTCAAAGGCAGCGCTTAAATCTATCGACGCGGACATTTGCGTAACGGTCATAACGCTGTTGCTTGCATATACCGTAACGCTTGCATCGTTTCCGTACACATATGTTCCCTTATAATATCTCTTAAATATAAAGGTGAATCTCTTCGAGGTTCCGCTATTATAAACGCTCGTCTCCGAATCATCCGCCAAAAGGATGTCATCCTCGTTTACAAACATTTCGGGGAGCGCCCTTTTTATAAACTCCTCCGCTGTCTTTTTCGCGTCGGACTCGCTTGCTCTTATGATGGTTTTCTTTTCGTCCGTGTAGAATGACTCATCATAAAAATCATAGCTTTTGATATTTCCGTCCTTGTCGGCGGAAATGCTTGCGCTTTTGCTGTCGCCGCTCCAATAAAAATTGTAGCTTAACTCTCCGTCCCATGTATTGCTTGAATAATTAAACTCCTCCATCTCCTCCGGGATGTCAATCTTGCCTTTTACAATTTTCAGCACATCTTCGGCTTCGTTTGCCGCAAATGCGGGTACTGCGGCAAGCAGCACCGCAACGGCAGTCAATAATGCAGCAATTTTTTTCATCACACTCATCCTTCCAATTCTTCAAAACTTTTTATATACATATCGGCAGTTTTTCTCAGAGCCTCCTCATCCTCCTCCCATCTCGCGTCATATACCGCGCAGACCGATGCTCCGCTCTTTTTCGCACCCTCTACCGCATAGGGTACATCTTCAAATATAACACACTCCCTTATATCGACTCCCATCCTTTCCGCCGCCTTTAAATAAACCTCCGGTTCTCCCTTGCCGCACTCGGTATCGTCCGTCGTCACAAAAGCGTCAAACATATCGTATATTCCGCATCTCTTGAGCGCCGCCTCGTACAGCCGTCTTGATGACGATGTTGCCAGCGATATCTTCACGCCCTTTTCCTTAAGCTTTGCGATATACTCTCCCGCTCCTTTTTTAAGCTCAAGGTTATGCGCATATTCGTAAAGCGCCCGTTCCTCCCATTCGTTTATCAAATCCTCCGCGCTGTCATTAAGCCCGAACCGCTTTATTGAATATTCCGCGCACTCGGCGCCCGTCATTGAGCTTATCACTCTCGCGTAATCCTCAGGCGCCTCAATGCCCCTTGCGGCGAGATAATCGCGGTCAATCTTATCCCATACTCCTGTAGAATCGAGAATGGTTCCGTCCATATCAAAAATAGCGCCCCGCATAATCAATCCTCCAATATTTTAAGCGTCCCCACCTCGTTTTCCGGCTCGTACAGCATATCCGCCATTGCCGAAAGCTCCGAAGCGGCTTTGTATCGGCGATACCTCCGTCAAGTATGCTGCGACCCTATCTGTATATAATACTTTTCGGAACCCGGAAAAGTTGCATCGGTTATAAATTTTTTCAAAATTCCTCCCGCTTTTGCGGGAGGAACCTCTAAACGAAATGAAACCCTTCGGTTTGGCACGGGAATATGTTAATTTATATTTGCCCGCCAGAACGCCGCGAAATTCCATACCGTTCCCATACTGATATTGCTCACCGCGCTCATTTTATATTTTGAAAAATACAGCTTTGTAAAATTCTCCGACATATCCCATAAAAACGTCTTGTTTTCGTTTCCGAAGTTATCCGTCATATCTTCTTGGTTAAATATTCCGACCGTTAAGGTTGCCGAAGGGTCGTCGCCGCTTAATGTACATACCGACGCGGCAAACTCTCCGAGGTATTCGCTCGTGCAGCTTCCCTTTGCGCTCGCCATTGCATAATATTCATCGTCAAAGGAGCAATATCTTCCGAAATCCTTGTTCACGCTCGCCATTGCGCTGTATGAAAGCGCCATCTGCACATTTCTCACAAACTCTATTCTGCTGTCAAGACTCACCGTGGTTCCCGCAAAAGTGTATTTGCGGGCTACATTCGCATACGGCAAAAGCTCGTTTCCGGCAATAAGCAGCACCGTATCCTCTTCTACGGCAAGCCTGCGGACGCTCTTTATCTCCCCTATTTCAAGATTTATCTCTTCCTTTGTCACATCGTCATACATCTTAATTGAAGAAAGCTTCTCGCTTCCGTGGTTTCCGCCCGTAAATTCAAGCGTCTGAGTAATCGGATTAAATACACGAAATACATACTCCCAATCCGTAGAACCGCCGACTATTGTTTTTTTAACCCCGTATTTTGTAAAGTTCATGTCTTCGAGGTTCCATGTGCCCCATTCCTTAAGGTTGAGGTTGACGCAATATGTTGTGCCGTCCTCAAGCATATGGTAAATCTCATAATTTTTGGCGTCCGCACATCTGATAAACATATCGGACTCGGCAACAGACGTATCATAATAGTGCTGCGCCGAAAGAGCCATCTCCGATAGTCCCGCGCTCACCGCATCGGACGCCTGCACGCCGTGTATTTCAAAAAGCATCATTACAGCTATCGTTATCGAAATTATTTTTTTATTCAAAGCTCTGCCCCCTATTTTGCCTCAACATGGCTTGTTTCGACCATTTTGTCTATCTCATCCGAAAAATCTCTCTTTTCCGCCCCGCATTTTTCGGCGTACATAAGATATTCTATATTTCCCTCAGGACCCCTTATAGGCGAAAAATCGATTCCCTTAACATCAAAGCCAAGCTCCTGCGCAAAGCCGACTATAGCTTTCACAACATCCTTGTGTACGCCTATGTCTCTTACAACGCCCTTTTTGCCGACCTTATCGCGTCCCGCCTCAAACTGCGGCTTTATAAGCGCCACTATCCTGCCGCCCTCGCGCATAAGCGAGTATGCCACCGGCAGCACAAGCCTAAGGGAGATAAACGCCACATCTACCGACACAAAGTCAAGCAAAACGCCTATCTGCTCCTCGGTTACGAAACGGATATTGGTTCTCTCCATGTTCACGACCCGTTCATCGTTTCTGAGCTTCCATGCAAGCTGACCGTACCCAACGTCTACCGAAAATACCCGCTTTGCGCCGTTTTGGAGCATACAGTCCGTAAATCCTCCCGTCGATGCGCCTATATCCATGCACACCTTATCCGAGAGCTCTATTCCGAACACCTCCACAGCCTTTTCGAGCTTAAGCCCTCCGCGGCTCACATACCGAAGCGTTTCGCCTCTCAGCTCGACTATATCTTTATCCGACACCGCCGCTCCGGGCTTGTCGCTCTTCTGATTATTAACATAGACCTTGCCCTCCATAATCAGGCTTTTCGCCATTTCACGACTTTGGCACAGTCCCTCTTCCACAAGGCAGCAATCAAGCCTTCTCTTCACCGGCAAACCATTCCCTCTCTATTTTTTCCGCAATACTTTCTCCGTCAAGCCCATACTTTTTGATTATTTCATCGTATGTTCCGTGTACAACAAAACTGTCAAGCGCAAAGGACAGGCATTTTACCCCCACCTCTTTTTCCGCAATTAGGGAAAACGCCGCTTCGCCCATGCCTCCGCTTCTCACGCCCTGCTCAACCGTTGCCAGACGTCCCGTTTTCGCCGCGCTTTCAATAACCGTCTCTGTGTCTAAGGGCTTTAATGTCCGCACATTTATTACCTCTGCCTCTATCCCTTTTTCGGACAGTATATCCGCAGCCTTCATGCACTCCGTAAGCGACACTCCCTCGCTCAGAAGCGTCAAGTCGTCTCCCTTTCTTACAATGCTCGCCTTTCCCAATTCAAAGCCGCCCTGATCCCCTTTAAATTCCGCGCTTCCCTTCGGATAGCGAACGACCGCCGGTCCCTCGCATTCCTCCACTGCGTAACAGAGCATTTTTTCAAGCTCCTCAAAGGAGCACGGCGAAAGTATTTTCATATTCGGTATTGCCGAAAAGAACGATATATCCAGCGTTCCCTGATGAGTCTTCCCGTCGCCGGGTACAAGCCCTGCCCTGTCTATAGCAAAAACCACATGGAGACCGCTCAGCGCAACATCATGCACTATCGAATCATACGCCCTCTGCGCAAAGGAGGAGTAAAGCGACACTACCGGAACCATCCCCGCACCCGCAAGCCCTGCCGCAAAGGTCACGGCATGTGCCTCCGCAATACCCACATCATAAAATCTTGCGGGGTACTTTTTTGCAAATTCCTTCAATCCGCTTCCGAGTGTCATGGCAGGAGTTATAACCGCAATGCGCTCGTTCTTTTCGGCAAGACTGCACATCGTATTTCCAAAAACGCTCGAATACGTCTCGGCATTGGAGCAAACTACCCCTACATTTTTGTCAAAGGGCGCCACTCCGTGATACTTATGCGGTTCATTTTCCGCGGGAGCATAGCCCTTCCCCTTTTTCGTCACTATATGTACCATTACAGGCTCGTTAAGCTTTAACGCCCTTCTGAAGGTGTCCTCCATAAGCCGTATATCGTGACCGTCTATCGGTCCCAAATATGTTATCCCCAGCTGTTCAAACAGCACACCCGGCGATACGAGATACTTCACATGCTCCTTTGTCCTTCGCATCACATCGGCTATTGCCTTACCGTAGCGGGGCAGCATTTCAAGCGCCCTGTCGATATCCCTTTTCGATTTTGTATATTTTGTGCTTGTCCTCGCACGCATAAGATAGCTGCTCATGGCGCCCACGTTTTTTGATATCGACATCTCGTTGTCGTTAAGTACGATAAGCATTCGTTCCTTTTTGTTTCCGATGTTGTTGAGCGCCTCCATTGCCAGACCGCCTGTAAGCGCCCCGTCTCCTATCACTGCGGCAACGTTGTATTTCTCACCCAGCGAATCCCGCGCACATGCCGCGCCGAGGGCAAGAGACAGCGACGTCGATGAATGTCCCGATATATATGAATCATATACGCTTTGCGAAGGGTCGCAAAAGCCGCACTCCCCGTCAAGCTTTCTCAGGCTTTTAAGCGACTCCCCTCTGCCCGAGAGGATTTTATGTGTATAGCTCTGATGCCCCACATCCCATATAAGCTTGTCCTTAGGCAGTCTGAGTACCCTGTGCAGTGCAATAGTAAGCTCTACCGCGCCTAAGTTTGACGCCAAATGTCCTCCCGTTGCGGAGGTCACATCTATAATATAATCTCTTATCTCATCTGCAAGAGCGTATAGCTGCTCGGTATTGAGCCGCAAAAGCTCCGCCCTGCCGGTCACCTTATCCATCAATTTATCCATAGCGCCGTCTCCTGTGTAAACATTAGTGTCTTCATTTTATCACAAATATGTCGGGATGTAAAGTGTCGAAACTTCTTTGAACGGAATATTGTTGCCGCGCTCCAAAATAAAAAAGCAATTTT
>CAZIBK010000084.1:0-6809 GCA_964537125.1 uncultured Oscillospiraceae bacterium | reverse complement strand
TTTTCCTCAAGCATTGTTTGAAATTTTGTTATTTTTTTGTTCAAAAAAATCAACCTCCTTTATTGATATCGTACCAAAAAAAGAGGCTGCAATTCATTTCAAATCGGATATTTTTATCGATTTTTGTTATTGTTCTTATTTTATATACACTCTTGCGCTCCTATGTTTTTTAAATTTCGTTGTCATGGGTTTATCAAGCTCGCGGATAATTTCACTTAAATATTCCTCCGCATTGTCCGCCGAAAAACCCTTTTCATGTGCGTGAAACGCGGCATTTTTCAAACAGAACTCCTCCTTCTCCATGCCGAATTTTTCCTTAATCATATCGGAAAAAGCGGAAATATAGCAGTCAAAGGAGGGCACCGATGTACCGAATCCGGCGTTATGGCACAGAGACTTTATGTAATACAGGCTCTTTTCCCTTTCAAAGCGGTAATATGCCGTGAAATCCTCGCCCATAATAAACCTGTATATTCCAAACAGCATATCCGACACGCTCTTTGATGAAATAATCGTATCAAAATCGCTCGGAGAGAGCAAAACCTCCTCGGCTATGTCCGCGGCAGTGGTTTTTACTATATAAAAGTTCGGTATCGGAAATATGAAATCTTCAAAATATTTATAGAAAAGCTTTGCGTAAAATTCGTTTTCGGAATCCTTCACAAATACAAGCCTTCTTCTTCGCTCCTCACATTCGCGGCAGATGAAACGCACTATGTTCATAACCGCGAATGTTGTACAAAGCCTTGTCTCCCTGCACCCGTCGGCAGCTGCCGCTGTATCTCTGCAGGCTATGCCTCCGTCAAAGTATGACGCTATTCTCACGTCAACGGACGCACGGCTCCTTATGCCTTTTATATGCAGAAATTCCGTATCGCATCGCAGCGCGGCGGCAATGTCGGATATATTATAGTCGATAAAATTCGACTTCGCCTCAATGTCGCCCGAAATCACCGCATCGCAGTCAAACATTCGGGCTATGGAATCGCTTGTCAAATCGGTCCCGTACAATTCGTAATTGCCGACGGGAATCTCCCGTATTTCTATTTTGGAGCGAAATCTTCTGTTCAGCGCCTTTATCAGTCTGCACAAAAGCTCCGATGCTTTTTCCGATTCGCCGAAACCCTTTATTATTCCTATCCGCGGCACGGCTATTCCTCCTCGTTAAGAAGCTCCCATTCCTCCATATACTTCAAAAGCGTATCGTTCCGCTCTTCAAGAAGTGCGTTAAGCTCCATCAGCTTTTGATAATCCGAACCGCATCGGTTAATCTGCTCAGATATATCGGCTATGCTTTCCTCGGTTTCGGAAATCAGGTTTTCGAGCCTTGTTATTCTGCTTGCCCTGACTCTTTTTTCCCTTTCCGACTCCTTGCGGGCTTTGTAATCGCTTATTTTCTCAGCCTTGGGGGCGGATATCTCTTTAGCGGTTTTTTCGCCCGCCGACGCGGCTCTTTCAAGATATTCGTCGTAGGAGCATTTATACTCTCGTATGGTGCCGTCCTCGAATACAAACAGCTTGTCCGCAAGCTTATTTATAAGGTATCTGTCGTGGCTTATGATAAATACCGTGCCTCCGAATTCGCTTATGGCGTCTTCCAAGGCTTCCCTTGAAGCAAGGTCGAGATGGTTTGTCGGCTCGTCAAGGAGGATAAAGTTTGCCCCCTTCAGCATGAGGCACAAAAGAGCTATTCTCGCCTTCTCGCCTCCGGAGAGAAGGTCTGTCTCTTTAAAAACATCGTCTCCCGTAAAAAGGAATGCGGCAAGTGCGTTACGAACCTGAGTCTGTGTCATTTTCGGATAACGATCCCATACCTCGTCTATAACAGTCTTTCCGCTCGAAATATCCGCCCTCGTCTGGTCGTAATAGGCTGCCTCCACATTGGAACCGAAGCGCACGCTTCCGCCGTCCGGCACTTCGTCGCCCTTTATTATTTTATAAAAGGTGGATTTTCCGCATCCGTTTGGCCCGAGCACAAATACACATTCCTTTTTGTGAATTTCAAGGTCAGTATCTTTAAACAGCAGCTTTTCGCCGAAGCTTTTTCTTAAATTTCTGATAATCAGAACGTCGTTTCCGCTTTCAATATCCGTCGAAAACCTAAAGTGAACCTTTTCATTGTCCGACTGCGGCTTTTCAAGCGTTTTTTCAAGGCGGTCTATCACCTTTTGCTTGCTTTCGGCAGTTTTGATATTTCTCTCCCTGTTCCAGCGGCGCTGCTGCTCTATCATTCCCTCTATGCGGTTTATCTCGCGCACAGTGTTATCGTACTTTTTTACCGCGGCTTCATACACCGCCTTTTTCTTTTGGGCAAAAACGCTGTAATTTCCGTCGTACTGAGTGAGCCTTTCACATTCAAGCTCAAATGTTCTGTTTGTGACGCTGTCAAGGAAATATCGGTCATGGCTTATCACTATAAAAGAACCGTTGTATTCCTTCAGAAAATTTTCGAGAAAAACTATCGCGTCAATATCAAGATGGTTTGTCGGCTCGTCAAGAAGCAGCAGATTTGCGCCCGACAAAAGCACTCTCGCAAGGGATAGGCGTGTACGCTGACCGCCCGACAGCTCGGAAAGCTTATTTGTTATTTCTTTTTCGGAAAATCCGAGACCCGAAAGCATTGAACGGCATTTGGACTTATATACAAGCCCTCCCTTATCAATGTATTCATTATTAAGCTTTTCCTGTGTGTTTATCAGGCTGTCTGCGTCGCCTTCTCCCCTCTCTATTGCAAGGCGTATTTCTTCAAGCCTTTTTTCCATATCCGTCAAATCGGAAAATATATCGAGGACGTAGGAGTATGCGTCCGTCTTATCATCCTCCGGCGGTATCTGCTCCATATAGCCTGTTTTAAGCAGACTGTGCTTCACAAGCGTTCCGCTGTCATACAGCTCTTCTCCGCATATTACGCGAAAAAGAGTGGTCTTCCCCACTCCGTTCGCGCCGATAAGTCCCACCTTTGACGATTCGTCAATATTAAAGCTGATATTTTTGAAAAGTTCCCTTTCTCCGAAGGATTTCGAGATCTCCCGTGCCGTAAGTAAATTCATTTGTGTATCGGAACCTTTCTAATCAAAAGTCTTTAAAAAATTCTGTCATGTCCGCCATGGTATGCGCCGTATATTCGGGCTTTTCGGGCGATACGTCCTCATATGTGCCGAAGCCGTACATCACCCACAAGGCGTCAACCCCGTTTTTGTGAGCGCCTATAATGTCATATTTCGTATCCCCAACCATAAGCGCCTTTTTTCCCTTGATAAGCGGATTTTCAAGAACGGTGCGCACAATATCCGCCTTAAACAGCAGCGTGTTATCCTGCGTAGCGCCCTGTATTACATCAAAATAATCGTACAATCCGGACTTTTTCAGGATATGTACCGCCATCGGCTCGGGCTTGCTTGTGGCAAGAGCCACAATAACGCCCTTTTCCTTCAAAACCTTAAACGCGTCCTCAAGTCCCTCGTATATGTTAAACTCGTCTACTCCCTCTTTGTTGTACTTCTTCCTGAAATCCTTTACCATTTTCTGTGATTTTTCATCGCTTACTCCGCAAAATTTCACAAAGCTTTCCGTAAGCGGCGGACCGATAAAGCAATCCATCTCTCCGCTCGTCCTGCTCGGAAGCGCGTTTACCTCAAACGCATACAGAAGCGCTTTTTTTATTCCCGGAGATGTATCGGCTATTGTTCCGTCAAAATCAAAAAGCACAGCGTCATATTTACTCAAAATCCAATCCTCCCGTCAGTCCTTCTGAACAATGTTGCGGTTGCGCTCAATCGGCTCGTCAAACACGAAATCGCCGAACTCCGCTCCCGTCTTCCCTTCTATAAGAATCTGAACGCTGTCAACATCTTCAAGCTCGGTAAGCGAATTTACTATTGAATATACAATGAGCATTCCCGTGTTTGTTCCGCCCGTAAACTTTGACACAAATTCAGCCGAGAAGTTCACAAAGCATACGCCGTTATTTGTCTCGATATTCAAAAGCTTGGTATCCTGAGGAATTACCGCCAGAAGCTCCTGAGAAACGGGACCCTTAAGAAGCTCGGTTATTATTGTCTTTTCCATCGAAAGCGAATTTTGCGTTTCAACCTGCCGCAGCTCTGCTTTAAGCGCGGTCGCGTTGCTGTTTGCAAAATAGAGCTTAACCGTAGTTTTCTCCGAGGGGTGCTGCTCTGTAATATCGGTGTCATACACTATGTCGTTTTTGCCGAGAGGCCCTATTTCCTCTCCCGTAGAGCTTGATACAAGCGCTTCACCGCCGACGGTTATTAAAACGCTCTCTATCTTCGGTATGTCGCACAGCGTACTCACCACAGAGAACCGAGCCATCAGCTCATCCACGCCCTCGGCGTTTAAAAACTGCTTTGAAAAATCAACGGTTGCAGTCCCGCCGTTTATGGAAACACTGTTAAACCGTGTCCCCTCGGGAAGCACCGCAAGATTGCCGTCCGTCTTCGGGCCGCTTTCAAGCTGCTCCATAGCAAACTTTGCCATGTCAACAACGTTGTTTGATCCGCCGTACTCCGCCGCCTCGGGTGAAAGTGCGTTTGTTTCGGCGCTCTTAAAATAAATGTTCAAGGTAACGACATTCTTTGATTTTAGGCACGCCGTCAATGATACGCACAGCAATACGGCAAGCAATGCTGAAATTATCTTTTTCATATGAGATCCTCCTTATTTGAGCGTTATGGGAATCGTCAGCTTGAAACGGCTGCCCTTTCCCTCTTCGCTTTCCACCTGTATGTTACCGCCGTGAAGCTCAACCGCATTGAGAGCGATTGAAAGACCGAGTCCCGTACCGCCGGTTTCTCTCGAACGCGCCTTGTCAACACGGTAAAAGCGGTCGAAAATACGGTAAATCTCGCTTTGCGCGATTCCGATTCCCGTATCGGAAACAGTTACCACGGCGCAGTTATTGTCGCGCTCAACGCTCATTTTCACCGTGCCGCCCTCGGGAGTATATTTAATGCTGTTGTCCAAAATATTATAAAACGCTTCCCAAAGCCTGTCCTTCTCAATACGCGAAAAAATGCCTATATCGGAATCATATATGAGCTTAATATTCTTCGACTCCGCAAGCGGTCTGAGCGCTTTGACAACATTAGCTGTAAGCTCCGTTATGTCCATCACGGTAAATTCCATCCTGCTTACCGCCGCGGAATCATCCATCCGTGTAAGAGTTAAAAGCTTATCGATTATGCGCGTCAGGCGGTCTACCTGAACATTCATATCGTTTAAGAACTCCTCCTCCATCTCCCTCGGAGCATCGGGATTCTGCAAAAGCGAATCGGATATGAGCTTTATTGAGCTGAGCGGGGTTTTAAGCTCATGCGACGCATTTGAAACGAACTCCTGTCTCTTCCGCTCCTGAAGCCGCAGCTTATCTATCAGCTTATTAAAGGACAGGACAAGCTCCCCTATCTCGCCTCCGTAGTTTATATCAAGCTTCTCCTCCGCATCGTTTTCGGACATTTTTACCATTGAGTGTGTAAGGAGCCTTATCGGACGGGTGATTATGTCAGAAAGGATAAAGCCCAGCGCCGCGCTTATGACCGCCACGACTACCGCAAGAGAGAGTATCATTCTCATCATTTTTGCGGTATATTCATTTATGCTCGCCGCGCCCGACTGAAAAAGTATCGCTCCGGTAACGTTTTTATCCCTTATAATCGGCACCGCCGCGCTTATGACCCACTCGTCCTCGTCGGATTTTTCAGACTGCGTTATGTTATTGCCCGACAGCGCGTCAAGAACGAGCTGTTTGAGCATGATTTTCCCCGTAAGGGATCCTTCGCTTATGGAGTCATATGTGATTTTCGCATCCGTATCCACCATTATTACGCGCGAGCTTGACGAAATCTGCTGCTGCTGCAAAAGATAAGATATAGTCTCGGCTGAAAGATCCTGATACTGAGAAACATAATTTGACAAAACGTTTGCCTGCGTCAGTACATCGCTTTCCTTCTGCGAAAGAAGATACTGTGTCATTGAGTTTGTGGTATACAGTATGATAAGCGAGGTCGTCAGAGCTATTAACAGAATATATGTCACAACAAGCTGACATCTTATTGTTGAAAAAAAGCGTTTAATTTTCTTTAAAATAATAGCCTACCCCCCATTTGGTAAGTATATAAGCCGGATTTGCCGGGTCAGGTTCGATTTTTTCACGCAGCCTTCGTACATGCACGTCAACCGTCCTGACGTCGCCCGGATAATCATACCCCCATATTATATCAAGAAGGTTCTCTCTCGAATATACCTTCCCGGGATTGGTGGCAAAAAGCTCGCAAAGGTCAAATTCCTTTGCGGTAAGCTCTATCTGCCGCTCGCCTATTCTTACCCTTCTTAAATTGTAGTTAAGCTCAATATTCCCCGACGAATATTTGTTTTTATCGGCGCTGTCGTGAGAAGCGGAGCGGCGGAGTATCGCCTTTATCCTCGCCTTAAGCTCCAAAATATTGAAGGGCTTGGTCAAATAATCGTCGGCTCCGTAATCAAGCCCTAATATTTTATCCATATCATCGGCCTTTGCCGTGAGCATAATTATCGGAACAGCGGAAAATTCCCGCACCTTCTGACAAACCGTAAGACCGTCAATCTTCGGCAGCATCAAATCCAGAACTATCAGCGAAATGCTCTTGTCACGCGCCATTTTCAGCGCCTCTTCCCCGTCATATGCCGATTCCACCGTATATCCGTCCTGCTCTAAATTAAATTTTATTCCCTTTACGAGAAGCTTTTCATCATCTACAATAAGTATTTTCAATTATCTCGCCTCTAAAATTCATAATTATCACATTTAGTAT
>CAZIBK010000083.1:0-6881 GCA_964537125.1 uncultured Oscillospiraceae bacterium | reverse complement strand
CGAAAGGTACGATTCGGGAGGCAGTGTGAAAGCTGTTTAAATCGGAGCGGTTCCGTTACCGAAGTAATACGGTAAAAGCAGAAGCGCCGACCGAGTCGGCAGACGCGACATAAGGGAATCTGCGCATAAGCGCAGTCGGCAGTCACGGCTGCAGACGCGTTTCATAAACCGGAGGCTGTAAACGCGGATAGGATTTGGCGTTAGCCTTCGGCAGGATTAAATTCGCGCGGGCAAAAAAGTGCGGCGCGATAATCTCCCGTCATTCCTTGCCCTGCGGCAGGAGGTTGAATTTAATCCCAATTTATGCCGATGAGGGGCGGCGGAACGGAGATTGTTATGGAGGATATAATCGGGTATCATTGCGCGCCGGCGCTTGCCGGAATTAAACCGTCAAACCTTGTCACCTGCTATAAAGACAAAGGCTGCGACGTTCATACAGAGATTGACAGATTAAACAACGAGCTTAACCGCAAGGATATATATTTTGAGCCCGTATGCGAATGTGAAAGAAGTGTTTTGCTGCTTGTTTACAGGAAAAAGGTTTTGCAAGAGGTTCTTTCGGAACCCGAAATCAACGCATTTTTGTCACAGCTCGGTTATTCGGGCGCAAATGACGCCGATGAGTATATCGAAATACTGAAGGGCAGATTTAAAGAATGTGATTTTCCGCATGAGATAGGGGTGTTCTTGGGATATCCGCTGCATGATGTTTACGGCTTTATGTTTCACAGGGACGAGGGCTGTCTTCTTTGCGGCGAGTGGAAGGTCTATGAAAATCCCGAAGAGGCACAAAAATTGTTTGAACGCTTTTTAGCCTGCAGAAAGGCGGTTTTGAAAAGAATACTTGCGGGATGTACCTTGTCGCAGATGTTTTGCGGCGTATAACGTGATAACTTATCATAAAATGATTTGTTATATATTTTTTAAAGGAGGTTTTACATAAAATGAGTAAAACAGCGGTAATTTATTGGAGCGGCACAGGCAATACAGAGGCAATGGCAAATGCGGTTTTGGAGGGCGCAAGGGAGGTTAACCCCGAAGCCGCAATTTTCAGTGTAGCGGATATTTCGGCGGCGGACGCGGCTGCCTACGATACACTTATACTCGGATGCCCCGCTATGGGCGCCGAAGAACTGGAGGAGTCGGAATTTGAGCCGTTTTTTGCGGAGCTTGAAGCGAGTCTTTCGGGGAAAAAGGTTGCTTTGTTCGGTTCCTACGGATGGGGCGACGGCGAATGGATGAGAGCATGGCAGGACAGAGCGGATAAGGCGGGCGCAAGCCTTATAAACGGCGAGGGGCTTATTATAAACGGAGAGCCTGACGATGACGGACTCGGTCTGTGCAGGGAGCTGGGTAAAGCAGCTGCGGTATAATACCGGAATAAAGGCATTTTTTCGGAGCCGTTCCCTTCTTGATTTTATATATTTATATGAGCGATTTTGTACGGGGAAATCAATTCCGGGGCAAAACGGCGAAATTTGAAAAAAGAATTATTATGTTAAAATTCAAACGAAAACATATTGTAATTCCTTCGGAACATGCTATAATACAAAAGTGAAGGTTTGCTTGCCGACAGCGGTAAGACTGCGGCAAGGGCTTAAAATCAGGACGCCGACACAGAAAGGAGAATGGCAATGAACGATTTCAAGCAGTGGGCAGGCTTTGAGGGCCGCCTGTGGAAGGAAGACGTCAACGTAAGAGACTTTATTCAGAAAAATTACAGACAGTATGAGGGAGATGAATCATTCCTTGCCGGTCCGACAGAGGCTACGGAGAAGCTTTGGGGCGAGGTTTCAAGGCTTCAGAAGGAGGAACGCGCAAAGGGCGGCGTTCTTGACATGGACAACAATATAGTTTCTTCGATTACATCTCATAAGCCGGGATATATCAGCGAAGAGCTTAAGGATCTCGAGAGGGTAGTCGGACTTCAGACCGACAAGCCCTTAAAGAGAGCGTTTATGCCCTACGGCGGTATAAAAATGGCGGAGGAATCGCTCACAATGTACGGTTATGAGCCGGATCCCGAAATGCATAAAATTTTCACGGAGTATCACAAAACTCACAATCAGGGCGTATTTGACGCATATACTCCCGAAATGCGCGCAGCGCGAAAGAACAAGATAATTACAGGGCTTCCCGACACCTACGGCCGCGGACGTATCGTGGGAGATTACAGAAGAGTTGCCCTTTACGGTATCGATTTTCTTATGGAGCAGAAAGCCAAGGACTTCGCAAACTGCGGAAGCGGCACGATGACGGACGACGTTATCCGCCTCAGAGAAGAAATACAGATGCAGTTTAAGGCTTTGGGAGACATGAAGAAGATGGCGGCGTCTTACGGCTATGATATTTCTCAGCCCGCAAAGAACGCAAAGGAAGCCGTTCAATGGCTTTACTTCGGTTACCTCGCGGCAGTTAAGACTCAGAACGGAGCCGCAATGAGCGTGGGCAGAGTATCAACCTTCCTTGATATTTATATCACCAGAGATTTGGACAGCGGCGTTATTACGGAGGCGCAGGCGCAGGAGCTTATCGACCATCTTGTTATGAAGTTCAGAATGGTTAAGTTCGCGAGACCGGATTCGTACAATCAGCTTTTCTCGGGCGACCCGGTATGGGCTACGCTTGAGGTTGCGGGTATCGGGCAGGACGGCAGGCATATGGTTACAAGGAACGACTTCCGTTTCCTCCATACGCTTGAAAATATGGGTCCGTCGCCGGAGCCGAACCTTACGGTTCTTTACTCGTCCGCGCTTCCGGAAAGATTCAAGAAGTATGCGGCATATATTTCCGTCAAAACAAGCTCCATACAGTACGAGAACGATGACGTTATGCGCCCGGTATGGGGCGATGACTACTCCATCTGCTGCTGCGTATCGGCTACGCAGACGGGAAAGGAAATGCAGTTCTTCGGAGCGAGAGCCAACCTTGCAAAGTGCCTTCTCTACGCCATGAACGGCGGAATTGACGCAAAGACCCATGCACAGGTAGGTCCGGCATATCAGCCGATAACATCGGAATATCTTGATTATGACGAGGTAATCGCAAAGTACGACAGGATGATGGAATGGCTCGCGGGGCTTTATGTAAATACTCTTAACCTTATACACTATATGCACGATAAGTATTATTATGAGGCGGCGGAGATGGCGCTCATAGATACGAATGTACGCAGAACGTTTGCTACGGGTATAGCGGGCTTTTCGCATGTTGTTGACTCGCTTTCGGCAATCAAGTACGCTAAGGTTAGGGCTATCCGCGACGAGGACGGCATAATTACGGATTTTGAAACTACGGGCGACTTCCCGCGCTACGGCAACGATGATGACAGAGCGGATGAAATTGCGGTATGGCTTCTCAAGACGTTCCTTGAAAAGATTAAGCACTATCACACATATCGCAATTCGGAGCCCACGACCTCGATACTTACAATTACGTCAAATGTTGTGTACGGCAAGGCAACGGCTTCTCTTCCCGACGGAAGAAAGGGCGGAGAACCGCTTTCGCCCGGTGCGAACCCGTCCTACGGCGCGGAAAAGAACGGTCTGCTTGCATCGCTTAACTCTGTCGCGAAGCTTCCGTATGAATATGCCCTCGACGGTATTTCAAATACGCAGACGATTTCGCCGGATGCGCTCGGTCACGACATAAATGAGCGCAAGAGCAACCTTGTAAGCGTTCTGGACGGCTACTTTGACCGCGGCGCGCATCACCTCAACGTAAACGTGTTCGGCACGGAAAAGCTTATCGACGCTATGGAGCACCCCGAGAAGGAAGAATACGCAAACTTTACTATCCGTGTATCGGGTTATGCGGTTAAGTTTATCGACCTTACGAAGGAACAGCAGCTTGACGTTATCGCGAGAACCTGCCACAAGACTATGTAAATTGACCGAAAAATTGAGCGTGCCGGCATTGGTCGGCACGCATGATTTTTAGTCGGGAGGTATTTATGAAAGGGTATGTAAATTCGTTTGAAAGCTTCGGTTCGGTAGACGGTCCGGGAGTGCGCTCGGTAATATTTTTGCAGGGCTGCGCTCTGCGCTGCAAGTATTGCCACAATCCCGAAACATGGGCTTGCGGCGGCGAAGAGTGGGAGGCAAGGGCGCTTTGCGACAAAGCGCTTCGATATAAGGATTACTGGCGGGACAGCGGCGGCGTGACTGTCAGCGGCGGCGAGCCGCTTCTTCAGATTGACTTTCTCACGGAGCTGTTCGGGTATTTTAAGGAAAAGAACGTCCATACCGCAATAGATACCGCAGGTCAGCCCTTTTGCGGGGAGGAAAAACAGATGAAGTCCTTCCGCGCTCTTATGGAGGTAACAGACCTTGTCATTCTCGATTTGAAGGAGATAGACGACAAAAAGCACATAGAGCTTACGGGAAAGACAAACACAAATATACTGAAGCTGGCGCGTTTCCTTTCGGATTCGGGAAAGCCGATGTGGATAAGACATGTGCTTGTTCCCGGCTTGACGGACGATGAGGAGGGACTCAAAAAAACGGCGGAATTTATATCCTCGCTCAAAACCGTTAAAAAGGTGGAGGTGCTTCCGTATCATACGCTCGGAGTGTTTAAGTGGGAAAAATTAGGCATTGATTACCCTCTTAAAGGCGTAAGGACGCCTACCGGCGAGGAAAAAGCGCGGGCGGAAGAAATTCTGGGTGTGCGCCGTTATTTTTGTGAATAATAGAGAAATATTTGATTAACAATCTATGAATTATGTGAGCTTTTACTAAAAAAAATTTTTCCCGCAAAAAAATGTTGACTTTTTTCGCGAGGAGGAGTATCATACAAACATAGCAAAGGCGCTATGAGACAGAGGAACCTGTCGCATAGCGCTTTTTTATTTCCGTACAAAGGCGTACCGAATGATTTTTTTGTTTTACGAAAAATCGGAAGGTGCGCTTTTAATATTTATTTTATTTCGGCTGAATGCCGGAAGGAGGAATTATTTATGTCGGAAGAGGTAATGCAATTTATCAGCGACAACGTGTTCGGCGTTTGGTTTCTGATAGGCGCCGCACTGGTTTTCTGGATGCAGGCGGGCTTTGCAATGGTAGAGGCGGGATTTACCAGAGCGAAGAACACGGGTAACATTTTGATGAAGAACCTGATGGATTTCTGTATAGGTACGGTAATGTTCGTCCTGATTGGTTTCTCATTATTGTTAGGCGAAGATATCTTAGGCTTTATAGGTAAGCCGGGATTTGATATTTTCACCGCGTATTCGGATTTCGATTTCTCGAATTTCGTATTCAACCTTGTGTTCTGCGCGACAACGGCAACAATCGTTTCCGGCGCAATGGCTGAAAGAACAAAGTTCATTTCCTACTGTGTATATTCAGCGGTCATTTCCGCGCTTATCTATCCCATTGAAGCTCACTGGATTTGGGGCGGCGGCTGGCTTTCTCAGCTCGGATTCCACGATTTCGCGGGCTCCTGCGCAATACATATGGTCGGCGGCACATGCGCTTTGATAGGCGCTTGGATGCTCGGTCCGCGCATAGGCAAGTTTACAAAGAACAAGGCGGGCAAGGTGACAAAGGTAAACGCTATCCCCGGTCACAACCTTGCAATCGGCTGCCTCGGCTGCTTTATCCTCTGGCTCGGCTGGTATGGATTCAACGGCGCTGCCGCAACATCGATTGAGCAGTTGGGTTCAATATTCCTTACAACAACTATCGCACCCTCGGTAGCAACAGTAGTATGTATGATATTTACTTGGGTTAAGTACGGCAAGCCCGATGTTTCGATGTGCCTTAACGCTTCTTTGGCAGGTCTTGTCGCAATAACGGCTCCCTGCGATGTTACCGACGCGCTCGGCGCCGGAATAATCGGCGCTGTTGCGGGCGTATTGGTGGTATTCGGCGTATGGTTCCTCGATAACGTGCTTCATGTGGATGACCCCGTAGGCGCGGTGGCTGTTCACTTCATGAACGGTATTTGGGGTACTGTTGCGGTAGGTCTTTTCGCGACAAATTCGGCTCCCGGCTACAGCATTGCAAATGCGTCGGGGAAAGAGCTTGTGGGTCTGTTCTACGGCGGCGGCGTTGAGCTTCTCGGGCTTCAGCTTCTCGGCGTAATATCGGTTCTTGCATGGGCTGCTGTTACAATAACTGTTGCTTTCCTTATAATAAAGGCTATTTTCGGGCTTCGTGTTACGGAAGAGGAGGAAATCATAGGTCTTGACTATTCGGAGCACGGTCTTGAAAGCGCATATGCAGACTTCGCTCCCGCTATGGCTACAACGGTTTACAGCGATGGCGAGGATCCTTCCACAACAGTCAGGAAGGAAACGGTCAAGGTTACAAATGTACCCGTCAAGACAAAGACCGTTGACGAAAACGGCAACACTATCAGCAAGGTAGTTATCGTCATGAAGCAGGAAAGATTTGAAGCTCTCAAGATGGCTATGGGTGAAATCGGAGTAACAGGCATGACGGTCACTCACGTTCTCGGCTGCGGCATCCAGCAGGGCAAGACGGCTTACTACCGCGGCGTTGCGAGAGAGATGAATCTCCTTCCGAAAATTAAGGTGGAGATCGTTGTAAGCGCCGTTCCGGTTGAAGCGGTTGTAGAAGCTGCCAAAGCCGCGCTTTATACCGGCAACATCGGCGACGGTAAGATATTCGTATACGATGTGGAAAATGTTGTCAAGGTCAGAACCGGCGAAGAAGGCTACGACGCTCTTCAGGGCGTTGACTAAGGCGATTTAAAAAAGGAAATCCAAAAAAAGACGCTTCCTTTTCGGGAGCGTCTTTTTGGGTATGGCGGGCTCGGCGCAAGGCGTATTTCCGGATTGCTAAACCTATCACATGAAGAAATCCCGATAAAAAGGCAAAAATATGGCAGCAAAAGATGTACGTCACCGAACGGTG
>CAZIBK010000082.1:0-6889 GCA_964537125.1 uncultured Oscillospiraceae bacterium | reverse complement strand
AATTTATTCTGGCATAATGCTAAGATATGTGATATAATTATTAAGAGGTGATATTTGTGGACTACCATTTTGAAAGCAAGGAGGATATAAAGCTTATTATCCTCACTGTTATAAATGACTTCAATATGCCCGTTTCTAACATAATGATAGTCGATACTGTGCTTATACATTCCTTTGCGGAATATTTTGATATAGAGCAATATCTTTATGAGCTGACAGACGCACAAATGGTTACATATTATGTTGAAAAATCGGTACGCTACTATTCCCTTACTCAAAAAGGCAGGGACGCGGTAGAATATTTTTCATCAAGCATCCCGATAACCGTGCGCGAGAGGCTTTATGAAACAGCCAAAGTCAAGGCGAAGGAACTTCGCGACAGCATGAGCATCCGCAGCGAATACTATAAGGAAAACGATTTTGAATATACAGTCTCCTTGCGGATTCTCGAGCGCGGCTACGATCTTCTTAATCTGAAGCTCAGCGTCGGCAGCGAGGCGATTGCAAAAACAATATCCGAACGCTTTAAAAAGGATCCTGAAAGCTTTTATTCGCGCATTTTCTCGATTCTTGTCAGCGATAATAGTGAAAATTGACGAAATTTCAATATAAATCTTGACTTATTTTTAAGTAAACTGTATAATAAATTTGATATGGCGTTGCTGTATTAACTTGTTTAAATTATAAATTATATATGAGGTGATTCACAATGGCAGAATTACGTTGGCATCCGCTTACAAAGGATTGGGTTATGGTCGCTTCTAACAGACAGAATCGTCCGCAAATGCCCAAGGATTGGTGTCCCTTTTGTCCGGGACCCGATAACGACAAGGTTCCGAAATCATTTGACGTTTTAGAGTATGATAATGATTTCCCCGCTCTTTCGCAAAACCCCGGCGAGCCCGATGATGTTGCTATCGGCGTTTACAAGACAAAGGAAAACTACGGCAAGTGCGAGGTTATTCTTTATTCGCCCGAGCACACCGTCACTCTTCCCGAGCTTCCCGTTCCTCATGTGAGAAAGCTTGTAGACCTCTGGACAGAGCGTTATACCGAGCTGAAGAAGGACGAGAAAATCAAATATGTATTCATATTTGAAAACAGAGGGGCGCTTGTGGGCGTTACAATGCCTCATCCCCACGGTCAGATTTACGGTTACAGCTTTGTTCCCAAAAAGCTCGAGCTTGAGCTTGCTTCCTGCAAGGAGCACTACGAGGAAGAGCATACATGCCTTATCTGCGATATGCTTAAGGCAGAAAAGGAAGCGGACAAGAGAATTATATTTGAAAACGATGACTTTATCGTTTTTCTTCCGTTCTTCTCCGAATATCCTTACGGTATTTATATTGCCGCAAAGAACCACAAGAACGCTATCGACATGTTTACGGATAAGGAAAAGGATTCCCTTGCCGAAACGGTTCGTGCAGCCGCAGGCACTCTCGACAGTCTCTTCGGCTTTACCTTCCCCTATATGATGTGTATGTATAACGCTCCCACCAACTACAGCGAGGACACGAGCGATTATTATCATTTCCACATTGCATTCTATCCCCCGCTCAGAAGCGCGGAAAAGCAGAAATTCAACGCTTCCTCGGAGACAGGCGCATGGGCGCACTGCAACCCCATCGCTCCCGAAGCTACGGCAGAAGAGCTTCGCCAAGCTTACAAGAGATTTGTAGAAGGAGATAAATAAATGACAATTGCTGAATTGAAACAGGACTTTATTAAATATTACGGCGGTTCCGAGGATGACATCCGCATATTCATGTCCCCCGGTCGTGTAAACCTTATAGGTGAGCACACCGACTATTGCGGCGGCTTTGTATTTCCCGCCGCAATCACAATGGGTACATATATCGCCGCAAGAAAGACCGGCGATAAAATCATAAAGATGCGTGCAACAGATCTTCCCGATTACATTGAGGCTGATGCCACACGTCTTAATGACTATAAGCATCTTAAATGGGGTAATTATCAGCTCGGCGTTGCCGCGGAGCTTGAAAAGCGCGGCTATGAAATCGTAGGCTGCGAGCTTCTCTATGACGATACCATTCCCCATGGCGGCGGTCTTTCCTCTTCCGCCGCAATCGAAGTTGCGACGGCGATCACCTTTGCGACCTTCTCAAACGAGGCAAAAGGCATCGATGCTCCTCTTAACATGATTGAAATGGCGCTCTGCGGTCAGGGCTCCGAAAACAATTACTGCGGCGTAAATTGCGGCATCATGGATCAGTTTGCGTCTGCAATGGGTAAAAAGGATCATGTTATTTTCCTCGATTGCAAGAATCTTGAAGATTATAAGCTCGTTCCCCTTAAGCTGGACGGTTATAAGATTGTTATTTCAAACACAAACAAAAAGCGTTCCCTTGCAGACAGCAAGTATAACGAACGCAGAGCCGAAACGGAAGAGGGCTTTGAAGAGCTTAAAGCCGCTCTTCCAGATGCAACATGCCTCGGCGACATTTCTCTTGAAGAATTTGAGGCAAACAAGCACCTTATTAAGCGAGATATTGTCCGTCAGAGAGTTACTCATGTAATTGCTGAAGATGACAGGGTTCTTCGCTCTATCGAAGCTTTGGAAAAGGGTGACATTCTCGAGTTCGGGCGTCTCATCAACGCCAGCGGCGACTCGCTCCGCGACCTTTACGAGGTAACCGGCAAGGAGCTTGATACTCTTGTCTCCGAGGCGAGAAAGGTTGACGGAACTATCGGCTCGCGTATGACAGGCGCAGGCTTCGGCGGCTGCACAATGAGCATAGTCCGCGAAGACGCTGTTGATACCTTTATCGAGCAGGTTGGCAAGGCTTATAACGAGATAATCGGTTATCCCGCTTCGTTCTATGTTGACGACATCGGCGACGGCGGTCACGAGGTAAAATAAAAAATTCTATTATAATTATAAAAGAATCGGGGATGCGGCACTGTCTATCCCCGTTCTTTGAATTTATTTTTTTAAAAGGGGTGTTGTGAAATGAAAAAATTTTTATCGCTTGTTTTAAGCGCAGTCATGCTCTTTTCCGTCTTTCCGTGCGGTGTTTTCGCCTTTGAGGACGACTCTTTAATCCTTTATTATTCCTTTGACAACGGCGCGGCTGCTGATGTAGGCTCTGATGCGGAAAGCTTCGGCGTAAGTTTTTCTGAGGAATCGGTTTCCGGTAAGTCCGCGTTTTTTGACGGCGGTTCCTCATATTTAAAGCTATCCTCGGATATAAACGGGGCGCTCGGCGGTGATTTTACCGTTTCGGCTTGGGTAAAGGTTGAAGAACCCAATTGGTGGATGCGGATATTTGACTTTGGCGAAGATACATCAAGCTACGCCTTTCTTGCCCTTTCCTCACCGACAGATATCAGATACGCGCTTCTCACCGATGAAACAAAAAGCGAGCTTAACATGACTGCCTTGAACTGCGTTGAGGACGGAAAATGGCTTAACCTTACCCTTGTACGCGAGGGCACGGTAATGAAGCTTTATACAAACGGCGCTCTTGCCGTTTCTTCAAAGGCATTCGGCGAAAATACGCCTGCCGATATAGAGAATGCGCAGAACTATATCGGAAAGTCTCAGTTTAACGACCCGTATTTTCACGGCTATATTGATGAATTTAAGGTGTTCTCCAAAGCTCTTTCCGATACCGAGGTTATATCCAACATGGCTGACGGAATAAAAATTGATTATGCTTCCTATGTTGTGAATACCGTGGGTCTCAGCGACGGAATGACTGCAAAAGAAAACCTGAATTTGATTACATTTGAAACCGAAAACGCCGCTCTTGCATGGTCAAGCTCGGACGAATCGGTAATTTCACCCGAGGGCGTTGTGAGCCGAGGCGATGAGGATGCATCGGTAACTCTTACCGCCGCCGTCACTCTCGGAGACGAGACGGCATATTTCCCCTATATAATAACTGTTCCCGCGGTTTCAAGCGTTGATGCAAAAATAGCGATAAACGCCGCACGCAAGGGAGTTGACATAAACCCCGAAATGGTAGGTCTTTTCTTCGAGGATATTAACTACGCGGCGGACGGCGGTCTTTATGCGGAGCTTGTGCAAAACCGCTCCTTTGAAGCGGTAAACGCGCAGGCAAGCGTCACAAACCCGGCGCCCATCCCATCTTACGCATGGACAACGTCTGTAAAAAATTCGGCAGCGTATCTTTCCTCCGAGCCGCTTAACGAAAATAACACAACGTATCTTCGCATTTTCGACCCTTCGGCGCTTGACAGCATTTCAAATGCCTGCTACAGCGGCTTCTCCGTAACCGCAGGGCAGAAATTTGACTTTTCAATGTATGCAAAAAAGAACGGCGAACTGACAGGGCAGATATTAGTCTCTATCGTTGACGGCGAAAAGGTTATAGGCAGAGCGTACATATCGAATATTTCATCCGACTGGTCAAAATATGAAGCTGAAATAACGGCGACCGAAGCTGCAAGCAATGCCGTTTTAAAAATAACCATTCTCGGCTCATCCTCCAAAAACTCCTATATCGATTTTGATATGATATCGCTTTTCCCGCAGGACACATGGATGAACCGAAAGAACGGTCTTCGCGCAGACCTTGTTCAGATGCTTAAGGATTTTCATCCCGGCTTCCTCCGTTTCCCCGGCGGCTGCATAGTGGAAGGCTATAGCCTTGAAAACCGCTATTCATGGAAGGACACGGTAGGCCCCGTGGAAGAGAGAAAAGAAAACTGGAACCGCTGGCAAATGCACACCTCCGGCGACGGAAGGTACGCGTACTGTCAGTCATACGGTCTCGGCTTCTATGAATATTTCCTTCTTTGCGAGGATATAGGCGCACAGCCGCTTCCCGTTGTAAACGTCGGCATAGGCTGCGAATATCAGGCGGGCGATACATCCTCAATGGAGGAGCTTTACTCTGTTTATATTCAGGACGCTCTTGACCTTATCGAATTTGCAAACGGCGATCCCGCAGCAAACGAATGGGCAGCTTTGAGGGCTGAAATGGGACATCCCGAGCCCTTCAATCTTGAATATATCGGAATCGGCAACGAGCAGTGGGAAACCTCTAACGTTAATTTCTTTGAACGCTATGAGGCTTTTGAAAAGGAAATACACGCAAAGTACCCAGAAATGAAGCTTATAGCGACCTCGGGACCCGACGCAAGCGGTTCTAAGTTTGATACGGCATGGACATGGCTTTCCTCTCATTCCGATAACGGAGAAGGCGACTTTGCTTTTGCGGTGGATGAACATTATTACAGAACTCCCACCTGGTTCTACACAAATCTTGACCGCTATGACGGATATGACAGAAACGGATATAAGGTATTTGCAGGCGAATATGCAAGCCGTTATACACAGACCTCTCCAAGCGAAAGCAACATGGAAGCCGCGCTTTCCGTTGCAGCCTTCATGACGTCTCTTGAAAGGAATGCCGATGTGGTTCGGCTCGCTTCCTACGCTCCCCTTTTCTCCCGTGACGGCTATACTCAGTGGTACCCCGATATGATAGGCTTTGACGAATCCCGTGTATTTGGCACACCCGACTATTACGTTCAGTCCATGTATTCAAATAATCTCGGTTCGTATACCCTTGAAAACTCAACCGTCAATACGGAAGCCGAATATGTGCCGAACGGGAAAACAGGTCTTGGTACATGGGCAACCGCCGTTGAATACTCCGACTATGAGATTTGGGATAACGATAACGACTGTGCGATTGAGCCCGAGGATATCGGCGCCGTAAGCGGGGACTGGACGGGTCTTAATCAAAACTCAACAACGGTTACCGGAGCATTTAAATTCCTTGCAAATCCCGATTCCTCGAATTACACCGTTACCTTTAAAGCAAAGAAAACTGCCGGCAGCGAGGGTTTCCTTATTCCCATTTTGTGGGCGGACGATTCCAATTACTTTACATGGAATGTCGGCGGCTGGGGCAATACATACAGTGCAATACAGCAGACTGTAAACGGCACCACAACCGAGCTTTCCGTTCAGAATACTGCCGCAACAATCGAAACAGGCAGAGAATACGAGCTTAAAATTGAAGTGACTCCCACAAAGATTGCCTGCTATCTTGACGGTGAGTGCATAAACTTTGCTTCTTTTAAGCAAAATGTCTATTCTTCAACCTCATACGACGAAATAACCGGCGATATAATCATTAAGGCAGTTAATACCTCCTCCCTCCCCATGGAAACCTCAATTCGGATTGCAAACGCCGAATATATTAACCCTGTTGCCGATGTAACAGAGCTTAAGACGGATAATATTTATGCAATTAACTCCCTTTCGGATCCGACAAATATTTCCCCCTCATATTTTGAAACAGAGGCGTCCGACAGCTTCATTTATATGCTTCCCGCAAATTCCTTATCGGTTTTGCGCATCCATACTAAAGCTGACAGTGAAATCGCGGAACGCGCCGAGGATACCGAGATAGAGATTTTAAAGGGTGAAAGCCTTTCTCTTCCGGATGAAGTTACGGTTTTCTATAAGGACGGCTCTTCCGACGCACTTTCGGTCATATGGGATTCGGTTCCCGAGGAATTCACCTCCGTTTCGGGCAGAAAAACCGTTGAAGGCAAGGTTTCCGGCACAAATATTTATGCATACGCAAATGTCACAATATCGGAAACGGGAAAAGCATCGGTTATATTGCCGAAAATCATCCCGACAGACAACTCGGTACAATACAGTATAGCTTTTTCCGAAGGCTCTGCGGATGAATTTTCAATCCGTGCAATACTTGCGGGCTATGACGAGGAAGGCGCGCTTATAAAGGTTACTGCCCTTCCTCTCAATGCGGATAATACCTTTCGCGAAATAGACCTTGCCGATTTTTCCGAGGCAGCCTCAGTCAAAGCATTTATGTTTAACAGCATCAATAATTTGACGGACTGTGTTACCGTGCGGTAAAAT
>CAZIBK010000081.1:0-6897 GCA_964537125.1 uncultured Oscillospiraceae bacterium | reverse complement strand
GGCGGACAGAAATCAAATCTGCCCGCCCTTTCATTACATAAGAGGCGCTATAAGCCTCAATATCGCGTGATAGGTACTTCCTATAAGTCCCTTGAATTTCTGGTACTCCTCCACCTTTTCGCACTTTTCCAGCGTTTCAAGCATATCGCGCTTTATATCAAGCACAACAGGCGAACGATAGAACATACAGCCGCATTCAAAATGGTGATACAAGCTTCTGAAATCAATATTTACCGTTCCGCCGCAGGCAATTATGTCATCCGCGACAAAGCCTTTCGCGTGTACGAAGCCGGGAGTATATTTATATATCTGCACTCCCGCGCGGATAAGCGGGCCGTAATAGGACTTTGTCATTGAATACGCCACCTTCTTGTCGGGTATTCCCGGCACGATAAGCTTTACGTCCACGCCCTTTTTTGCCGCGAGACAGAGCGCGGTCGTCATTTCGTTGTCGGGGATAAGGTAGGGAGTATATATATAAATATAGCTTTGCGCGGAATTTATTGCGTTCATATACACATTCTCCGCCACAAGCTCATCGTCAAGGGGAGTGTCGCAGAAGGGCTGAACCAAGCCCCAATGCGTTTCGGTCATAAAATCCTCATCCGGCAAAAACCTTGTAAGGTCGTTATCTATCGGAGAAAAAGCGTTCCACATATTCAGGAACATGAGCGTAAAGCCCCACACTCCGCTTCCCTTCAGCATTACGGCATTGTCCTTCCAATGCCCGAATTTCTCCTTTTTATTTATGTATTCGTCGGCTATGTTTATTCCGCCCGTGAAAGCCACCTTTGAGTCAATAACAAGTATCTTTCTGTGGTCGCGGTTGTTCATAACGGCGGAGAGCGCAGGTATAAACGGGTTAAAGGCATGGCATTTTATCCCTTTTGCCTCAAGCGTTTTTGCATATCCGTAAGGGAGCGTAAAAAGACTTCCCATATCGTCGTATATAAACCGCACTTCAACACCCGCGCGCGCCTTCCTCTCCAAAACATCTATAATTTTGTCGTGCATTTCGCCCTTTGCCAAAATGAAGTATTCCATAAAGATAAAACGCTCCGCCTTTTCAAGCTCCTCCAGCATGACGGGGAAAGCGTCGTCGCCCAAGGGAAAATACGCCGCGTCCGTATTGCCGTAAACGGGAAAATGCAGGCTCTGAAGATACCGCGCCTGAGCGTAGCACTGATTGCTCTCCGCTTTCAGCGCATAGAGAGCCGCGTTTGACTTCGGAGTATATTTATTCACCTTAACCCTTGCTTTTTCGTATGCCGTGCGCAGCTTCTTTGCGGGGCGCTTTCCCCCCGTCAGCAGATAAACCACGCTTCCGAATATGGGCGATATAAGTATTAAAGCCATCCACGCCAGCTTAATGGCAGGATTGCCCGGAGCGTTCAGCATGAGGCAGGCTACCGCTATACTGAACAGCCGCATCACAAAACTTACTTTTACAAGCGCCGCTTGGAACCTCGTCGTAAGCACGAGCAGGAAAATAACCTGTACGAGAAGCGCCAGCGTCACTACCGTAAATCTGTTAATAACACTTTTCAGAATCTTCAAATTTTTCACCTTCCGCACGTCATTCTACCATATTTTCAATATGAAATCAAGCGTATTGACACTTTGCCCGAAATCATATAAAATATTTTTGAAAGGGGAATAAATAAACTATGAACAAAGTTTTATCACTGCTTATCACACTCACTCTTCTTCTGCCGACCGTTTCGGCGCGGGCGGCAGAAACGGCTATAATTTCCACCGCCGACTTTTCTTATCACACCTTTACAACCTTGACGAACCGTGCGCTCATATCCTTCTCTCTTACGGCAAACACCGTATCGGACGGGGTTATAGGCATCACATCGTCAACCAAAACTCCTTCAAATTATTCCGACTACGCCATTTGCTTCCGCATAAGAGCCGGGGCGTTCTTTGACGCAAACAACGGTTCGGACTTTTCCTTTGCGGAGAGTATGTCCTACGAAAAGGATAAGACCTATTCCGTCCTCATAGACGCGGATATTACAAATCAGGTGTATAACGCCTATGTCACCTCGCCCTCCGGCGAGAAATGCAAAATAGCAAATTGCTATGCCTTCCGCACACCTGTTTCCGACCTCGGGCGCATAACGGTGCGCGGCGGCGGAGGCGTTAAGGCAGGGCTTTACTCCATATCCGCTCTTACCGCCGTGCAGGGAGAGGGCGAGCTTGAAATACTCACTCTTCCCAACTTCTATGCCGAAAATATGGTGCTTCAGCGCGGCAAGCCGCATCTTGTATTCGGCAAGGCAAACGGTTCCGTCAGCGTAAGGCTTGAAAAAGGCTCTCTCGTTTCGGAAACAACCGTAAATTCCGAAAACGGCGCTTTTCGCGCATATCTTGAACCGCTTCCCGCCTCTCTTGAACCGTACACCCTTACCGTATCGACGCCCGATAAGACCCAAGTTATAAATTCCGTCTATATCGGCGATGTATTCCTGCTTGCGGGTCAGTCAAACATGGCTCAGAACTATAATTATCAGACGACCGAGCAGCTCGGAGGCGGCGTTACAAGCTCAAATCTTCCCGCCCTCATTTCGGACGAAAGGATAAAGCATTTCACCGTAAATACTACGGCAGGAAGCTCTCCGACCTTTGACATTCCCTTTAAAAACGGTTCGTGGCAGCCCTTGACCGCGGATAACAACAAAACTCTTTCGTACATAGGTATGTTTTTCGCCGAGGAACGCCTTCAAGATGAGCCGGACGTCCCCGTAGGGCTGATTTCCGCCGCATGGAACGGCACCTCAATCAACCGCTGGATGCGGAATTCTTCCGATAATAAGACCTTAAACTATACGCCCTCAAACGGCGACATTTTCAATACCCATATAGCCCCCATAGCGTCCTACCCCTTAAGCGCGATACTCTGGTATCAGGGCGAAAGCGACGCTTCAAACCCCGTCGCCTATGCCGAGGCGTTTCCTCAGCTCATACGCGACTGGCGAAGCCTTTGGGGCGATGAAAGCCTTCCCTTCCTCTTTGTACAGCTTGCGCGCTACTCCTCCCAAAACTACGCGCCCCAGCGCGAGGCACAGAAGGAAGCCCTCAGCGAGGAAAACGTCGGCATGGCAGTAATCCTCGATACCGATAAGGGAACATACAATAATATCCATCCCCTCGGTAAAGAAGCTGTTGCTCACCGCCTAAAGCTCCTTGCAGACAAATATGTCTGCGGCAAGGACGTCACCGCGGAGGGTCCCCTCTTTGAAAGCGCGGAAATTGCGGACGGCTCGATAACGGTTTCCTTCAAATCGGACACAATCGGAGGCGGACTTGTAATAAGCAATACATACTCGAACACCTCAGCCTCTCTCTGCGAATTTGAAATAGCTTCGTCAAACGGGCAATTTGTCGGCGCGGAGGCGGTTATAAATTCCGACAATACGATCACCGTTTCCTCGCCGCTCGTGCCCGAGCCCGCATATGTGCGCTACGCATATTCGGCAGTGCCCGAAAACCCCAACCTCTTTAACGCGGACGGACTCCCCGCCTCGCCCTTTACAACCGACACGCGGCTTCACAGCGCCGCCGCGTTTCTGACGCGCGCCTATGATGTTGAAAGCTCCTCCGTTCAGATTGCCTCCTTTGACTGGATTCCCTTTAAGGACAATATCGACGGCGTTGTCGGTCTGACGGCAAAAGAAAACAGCGTCTCCGCTTGGTCAAACTGCGGCATTTCGATACGCTTCGGCACAAACGGATATATTGAATACCGCGACGGCGCCGCGTATAAAACCTCATCTATGGCATACGGCGCGGGCGAAAAATATAAGGTCAATATCATAGCTGATTTTACCGATAAAACCTACTCGCTCGTAATTGACGGCAGCGTCGTCTGTGAAAAAGCCGCTTTCCGCACCGACGCCCTTGCAATGGCAGATGCGGGAAGGCTCCTTGTCCGCGGCGGCGACGGCGCGCCCGAGGATCAGTTTGCCGTGTCGGATTATTCCATAGTATCGGCTGCTCCCGAAACATATCTTTCAGCCGATAACGGCAGCGTATTTTTCGCCGTTTCGCCGAAATGTTCCGTTTACGCGGCGGCATATTCGGCAGATACACTTATTAAAGCCGCCGTATCAAAGCCCCGCGACGGCGTAATAATCTTAAAACTTCCCCAATCCGAAAAAACAAAGCTTTTCTTCTGGGGCGATAACCTCTCCCCGCAATAAAGCGCTTTTGCCGCCGTTCTCTCCCGTTGTAACGGCTAAAAAACCTACAGAAAGATGTGCGTCCGATTCCGTTCGGGAACACCGTTCGGGAACTCCGTTCGGGGAACACCGTTCGGGAACTCCGTTCGAGGGGGCGCACGCCTTTCGGCGCCGACAATGCTCAATATTCACTTTATTACATCGCATAAGAATTTACATGAACGAAAAATCATGCTCAAATGTACTTGCAATTATTCCGGCAATCTTTTTCGGCGGGACAGGGACGTCCTCAACAATCCACTGCCGAATCAGCGCGTATATTCCATAAGAAAACATGGTTTGCATAAGCCTGAAAGTATCGGCGTCCATGTCTTGCCCTTTGTAAAGGATTTTTCCGAAAGCTAAAAAACGGTCGGTAAAATCCTGAAAAATACGAATCAAATTGCTGTCGGTATTATTTTGCATAAACAGTTTGACAGTATCTTTTCTTTCAAAGATAAATTGACATAATTTAACGGTATTGCCTTTAATATCGACGACGCTTCCTGAATGTGGTATTGCCTCATACAGGCTTTTTACAAAATCAAGCTCTATTTCCATCAGAACATCATGCGGCGTCTGATAATGGCGGTAAAAGGTGGTTCTGTTGATTTCGGACAATGCGCATAGTTCAACAACACTGATTTCATCTATATGCTTTTTTTCGAGGAGAGCCGTCAAGCTTTCCTTCAGCATCCGCTTTGTGATAACGACCCTTTGGTTTTCTTTGGACATGATATCTGCTCCAAACATTAAATTTAAAAATAATGCAACATTTCGGCTGCCGCTGTTGTGTTCACATCATAATTCGTGTAACTGACTGTTGCAAAAGCGACATCTGTTGCGGTACAATTATATTACTAAAGGAGGTCGGCGTCAAGCCCCTCCAAAGAATCAATATCTGTATTGGAGGATTTAAAAATGAAAGCTCTTAAAGAAAACTTGAACGGCATTGCACTGTGCATCTTTGAATTGATTGTCGGTATCCTGCTGATGATAAGTCCCCTTGGATTTACGTCAATGATCATTAAAATCTCAGGTATTGTGATGCTGATCCTCGGCATCGTTGAACTTGTGAAATATTTTCGCATGGATATGCAAGAAGCCGCCATCAGTCAAACGCTCACAAAAGGTATCCTTATTTTCCTCGGCGGTCTGTTCTGCGTATTGAAAACCGAGTGGTTTATTGTTACTTTTCCCGTGCTTACGATTATCTACGGCATTGTTATTTTAGTGACCGGCATCGGCAAGGTACAGCTGACTGTTGATATGATTCGCAGAAAAAACAAGAGATGGTTTTTGCCGGCAATCAATGCCGTTGTTTCCGTTTTTTGCGCTGTTGTCATTCTTCAAAGCCCGTTTGCGTCTACGATTGTCCTGTGGGAATTTACCGGCATTTCTCTGATTGTAGAAGGCATACTTGACATCGTTACAATGATTATAGGCAAAAAAAGCATAAAAGGATGACAAAAAATGAAAATAGAATGGAAGTCCTGTCTGAAAATATCTGTCAGTATATTCCTGCTGTTCCTGTGCGTTACATATTGGGCGTCTTTCACAAGCTTTTTGGGAACAATTATCGCCGCGGCGGCGCCTCTTCTTATCGGCTGTGTGCTCGCGTATATTTTGAATATCCTGATGAGCTTTTATGAAAGGCATTACTTCCCGAAGGCAGAGAAGAAAGCCTTGAAAAAAAGCCGCAGACCGGTATGCATGATTGTCTCTTTTATCACGTTGGTGCTGATTGTGTTTCTGCTCATTCGCATCGTTGTGCCGGAGCTGATTGCAAGCGGCAAGCTGTTGGCAGCTCATGTGCCGAATGTAATGTCTTCATTGGCTGCGTGGTTTGAAGAAAACGGAATTATCACAGAGGGTCTTTTTGAATCCTTGAAGGCGATAGATTGGGAATCCATGATTAATCGGATTATTTCCGCTCTGACAACGGGAGTGGGCAATGTTATGGAAGCGGTAATAAAAACCGTTTCTTCCGTATTATCAGGTATCGTAACCGCCGCGTTTGCCCTGATTTTTTCAATTTATATTCTCGCGGACAAAGAAAAGCTTGTCGGTCAGTTCAAGCGTGTTATGAAGCGTTATATGAAGGAGAATGTTTTTAATAAGGCTCAATATATACTTTCCGTTTTAAATGACTGTTTCCGTAAATATATCGTCGGACAATGTACCGAGGCCATCATTCTCGGTGCGCTTTGTACCGTCGGTATGTTGATTTTGAGATTCCCCTACGCGGCGATGACAGGCGCGGTGGTTGCTTTCACCGCACTGATTCCTGTTGCCGGAGCATACATCGGAGCCGCCGTCGGAGCCTTTATGATTATGACTGTATCTCCGATTAAAGCGGTTTTGTTCCTTGTTTTTATCGTTGTGCTTCAACAGCTGGAGGGCAATCTGATTTATCCCCGCGTCGTCGGTTCTTCGCTGGGTCTTCCGGCAATTTGGGTACTTGCCGCCGTTACGGTCGGAGGGAGCATGATGGGGATTGCCGGTATGCTTATCGGCGTTCCTCTCACGGCAGCCGTTTACCGATTGCTCCGTGAGCATATAAACGGGACTTCAACGAAAGCGGATGTAAACCAAGTACAATGACAAATCAAATATGCCGCATAGATCCGAATAATCTAAAACCGATAAAGAAAGTCGATGAACGGCTTGC
>CAZIBK010000080.1:0-6956 GCA_964537125.1 uncultured Oscillospiraceae bacterium | reverse complement strand
AACCGCCGTGTAAAAACACGGCGGTTGCTCATAAACGCTTTTCAAGCGCTGTTATTCTTCTGTTTCTCCTGTTTCTTCTGCTTTTTCTTCCTTTTCAACGACCTCGGCTTCAACCTCTTCGGCTTCGCCGCCCGTTTCCTTACCGCACTTCGGGCAGAAATTACACTCAACCGGGATTTCGCTGCCGCAGCCGGGACAGGTGCGAACCTTCTTAATCTTCATCTGCTGAGCCTTGAGAGCCTCTACCTCTTCAAGCACCGAGTCGATTTCGGCGATTTTATCCTCCAGTGCGTCATCCTCGGAGGCGCCGCTCTTACAGCTCTTATAGACCAATTCTCCAAGCTCTCTGTAAAGAGCCTTCTGCGTGCCTTTCTTTTCGGCTATAGCCATCTTAATTTTTGTTGCCTCGTATACCTCGCTGACTGCTTTGCCGGCAACTACGGCAGCGTCAGATGCTCTGTCCTTAAGCTCATCAAAAAAAGCCATCTTCATTTACCCCTTTCACATTTTATCATTTTATAGTATATCACAAAAATTCGATTTGTCCACATCTTTTTTCTAAAATAATGAACAATTCCTAAAATAATCAACAATTACCGCTCATTATTTGCTCATACTCGTCCTTTCTTTTAAGAACTTCGCCTATTCTTGCCGTATAGTCCGCCGCGTCCTTCGGGTTAAAGATACGCTGTATGGAGCCGTTCCGCACGGTTTTTGTCGAGCCGCCCGCACCGAGGGCAAGTATGCTCTGCTCCTCTTCCATTATACAGACGTTATATATGCTCTCGTGTCCCTTTTTCGCAAAGCCCACATTTTCCAAATTTCCGAGGGTATTCCGCTGCTTATACATATAGTAGGGCAGTATTGAGCGCCCGCGCAGCTTCTCGGACGCAATATCCATCATGGCGCAGGTATCCTTTGCGAAGCGGAGCGAGGAAAACTCCTCTATAAGCCGTGCGGCGCGTTTCATGTAGAGAGTATGCACCGTGACCGATTCGGGTGAAAGCTTAAGAACCTCTTCAACCGACTGTCCGACCATATTGCAGTCCTCCCCGGGAAGCCCCACAATCAAATCCGCGTTAATGCTGTCCGCTCCCTCCTCCCTCGCAATGTAAAACGCCCGCTTCACATCCTCAACGCTGTGTTTTCGCCCGATAATATCAAGTGTTTCCCCGTGCATAGTCTGAGGATTTATGCTTATGCGCGACACTCCTTCGTCCTTGAGCATTTTCATCATTTCCTTTGAGAATGTATCCGGGCGTCCCGCCTCTACGGTAAATTCCTTTACTCCCGAAAGGTCGAAGCTCTCCTTAAGGCTTTCTATTATTTTTCTCAAAAGCCCGGGTTCTATGGCGGTAGGCGTTCCGCCGCCGAAATACACCGTTTCGACTCTTTGCCCCAGACGGCGGACAATTTTTGCCGAATACCTTATTTCCTCAATAAGAGCGTCAACGTATGGCAGTATATATTTTTTATTATGCTCCGTTGCCTGACTGATAAACGAGCAGTACGAGCAGCGCGAAGGGCAGAAGGGTATGCCCACATATATGCTTACGCTGTTTTCCCCGATTTGCGAAAGTATCCTTCTCTCGCTTTTTGCGACCTCAAGAGCGAGAGAGGCTTTCTTGTCCTCCATGAGGTATTCTCCTTTGAGATGCGACATTATCTCACTTTCGGAAATGCCTCCGTCAAGCATTTTGCGCGCCGTCTTGGCAGGGCGTATGCCCGTGGATATCCCCCACGGAGCGGGCATATCGGAAAGCTCCTTCGCCGCGTAAAAGACAGCTTTTTTTACCGCGTTCGTAATATAAAGCCGCTCCTCGCTTTCACACTCCGCCCTTCCGAAGGAGCGTTTACCGTCCTTTACTATTTCCGCCTCGGAAACATAGCCTCCATTCGCTTTAAAAAGACGGCTCTTCACCTCCGCGTCCGAATCCGCGGCAAAGAAGAGCTGCATTATCTGAAGCACGGCGTTTTTTCGGTCATGCCCGATCGTTTCTATATTCATGTATATCACCTTATATATGGGTTGTGCTTCTTTTCATAGCCTACGCTTGTCATCTCTCCGTGTCCGGGGCAGATAAGGGCATCGTCGGGCAAAAGGCCGAAAAGGGTTTTTATGGACTGCATTTCATCGGAAAAATTTCCGTAGTCAAAGCGGCCTATGCTCTCCTTGAACACCAGATCTCCCGAAAATACGCAGTCGTCCGCAATATAGCTCACCGACCCCTGACTGTGACCGGGAGTGTGGAGAACGGAAAGCGTATTCCGCCCGAACTCTATTCTTTCTCCGCCCTCAAGGAGGACGTCGGGCTCGCAGCGGCTTTGCTTATCCCCCGTCATAAACGCGAGGTTTTTTACATTATCGCCGAGCATGGGGTCGTCAAGCCTGTGGATATAGACCTTCCGTCCCGTCTTTTCCTTAAGCTCGCAAAGGGCTCCCGTGTGGTCGTAATGACCGTGGGTGAGAAGTATGGCGCAGAGCCTGAGATTGTCCCTTTTAAGCGCCTCAATTATTGCGTCGGCGTTGTCGGCAGGGTCAATGACAACAACCTCCTCGCCGTCGCCCGCAATATAACAGTTAGTCATAAGAGGCCCCAAAACAAGTCTTCGTATTTTCATAATGATTTCCCCTTTAAGATCTTATATCAAATATTCCCGGCACTCTGTAAAGCTTCTTTATAAGACCGTCAATCTGACTTCTTGATGCAACCTCAATTTCAAGGGTCACTATAGCCATCTTTGCCTTACTTGCGCGCGAGGAGGAGGATGTAATATTTATCTGACTTTCCGACACAACAGAGGCAATGTCCGCCAAAATTCCCTTTCTGTCGGCGCACTCGATATACAGCTCGCCCGCGTACTTCTGACCGGTCTCCTCTGCCCAGTTGCAGCGTATTCTGCGGGCCTTTGCCTCTTCTGTGAGGTTTTCCTCCCTGACATTTACACAGCTTACGCGGTGAACGCTCACGCCTCTGCCCTTTGTTATAATGCCGATTATCTCATCGCCGGGAACGGGATTGCAGCACTTTGAAATATGCACAAGGCAGTTGTCTATGCCCTCTACCTCAATGCCGTTATTTACCTTACGGCTGCGTTTCGCCTCGTTCTTGGGCAGCTCATCCGGCACGCCCTTTGCCGCGAGGGCAAATTCGCGCAGCCTTATAACTATTTTTGCCGCCGTTATACCGCCGAAGCCCACGGCGCTGTAGGCGTCGTCAAGGGTTTTAAATCCGTAGCGGCGGAGCATCTGATCGCAGTATTCGGGCTTAAATATCTCATGGGGATCAAGGTTAAGCTTTTTGACCTCCTTATCGACCGCTTCCTTGCCGCGCTCTATATTTACTTCGCGGTTCTCCTTTTTGAACCACGCGTTGATCTTGCTCCTTGCCTGACCTGTTTTTACAATATTAAGCCAGTCCCTGCTGGGGCCGCGCACATTGGAGGAGGTTATTATCTCCACAATGTCGCCGTTCTGAAGCACATAATCAAGAGGAACGATTCTCGCGTTCGCCTTTGCGCCTATCATTTTATACCCCACAGCCGTATGAATATAAAAGGCAAAATCTATCGGCGTCGCCCCCTGCGGCAGACTGACAACATCTCCTCTGGGAGTGAATACGAACACCTCATCGGCAAAAAGGTCTATTTTAAGGCTCTTCAAAAAGTCCTCCGTGTCGTCAGCGTTTTGCTGAACTTCAAGCATCTGGCGTATCCACGCAAGCTTTTCGTCCTGCTGTGTATCGTTATTTGTAATGCCCTCCTTATACTTCCAGTGAGCCGCAACACCCTGCTCTGCCACACGGTGCATTTCCCATGTGCGTATCTGCACCTCGAAGGGCTTGCCCTGAGGGTCGATAACGGTTGTATGGAGCGACTGGTACATATTGGGCTTAGGCATTGCAATATAGTCCTTAAACCTGCCCGGTATGGGCTTGAAAAGCTCGTGAACCATGCCGAGGGCGCTGTAGCACTCGGTCACGCTGTCAACGATTATCCTCACGGCGAAAAGGTCATATATTTCATCAAGGGTCTTCCCCTGGGAGTACATCTTCCTGTATATACTGTATATATGCTTGGCTCGCCCCTCAATATGCGCCTTTATATGTATCTCTTCAAGCTTTTCGCCGATAGTTTCCCTTATCTGCGCCACATATTCGTCGCGCTGGGACTTTTTCTGGTTCAAGCCCTCCACGATTTCATAATAGCCGACGCTGTCAAGATACTTTATCGAAAGATCCTCCAGCTCGCTCTTTATCTTTGATATACCCAGCCTGTGCGCAAGAGGCGCATAGACCTCAAGGGTTTCCCGCGATTTTTCACGCTGCTTTTCCTCGGGCATATATTTCATCGTGCGCATATTGTGCAGTCTGTCCGCAAGCTTGACCAAAATCACGCGGATATCCTTTGCCATGGCGAAGAACATCTTACGAAGGTTTTCCACCTGCTGCTCTTCCTTTGAGGTGAACTTTATTTTGTCAAGCTTGGTGACGCCCTCCACCAAATACGCCACCTGTTCGCCGAACATTTCCTTCAGCGAATCGTAATCGTAGGGCGTGTCCTCTATAACGTCGTGCAAAAGTCCGACAACGATCGTGTCTCTGTCCAATTCCATGTCCGCCAGAATATACGCCACCTCGAGCGGGTGAATATAATACGGCTCACCGCTGTTTCGCATCTGCCCTTTATGCGCCTCGACACACAGATTATATGCGCGCATAATGAAATCCACATCTACAGACGGATTGTATTCCTTAACGCGCTGTATGACCTTTTCAATTGTCGCCGCTTCCTGCTTCACCTCAAAACCCTCTTTCTTTATTTGATCCTTCCGATCATTGCATCCCGTCCGGAACATGTTCTTTTATCCTTCGGAGCAGATTTCTTTGTAAACCTCGCTTTTATCTATGCTGACCTTTGTGCCGGACTCCCTCCGGATGAGGGAAACACGGATATTGTCACCGCTCATTACATATTCGAGTATTTGCACATCGGCAAAAACAAGAATTATATTTTCGACTTTCGCCTTCGTCATAGCCCTCCCCGAAAACATGCTTATTTCACGGGTAAGGTTCATTATGTCATACTCTGCCGGCTGCCGTTTCGTTCTGAAAAACTTGTATGCCGCCACAAAATCGTCTCTCACCGGGATTGACGATCCCGAAAGCTTTATATCCTCAAGTATCAGCTGCACACGGGACTGCCCGTTATATATATTTATATTCATTTCGCCCGCAATATCGACAATGTCTCCGCGTTTAAAGTCCCGCGCGAGCTTTCCGCGCCCGAAGGCTATAATCTCAATGCTCTTTCCGTCCTTTTCGGCAATAAAGCGGCAGTGCTTTCCCGCGGAAAGGGTCTTTATGTCGTTTATGCAAACATCCTTCAGCGCAAAGATGGGCATTTTGTTGCCGGCTCCGTAGGGACCGAGCATTTCAGTTTCCCTTATTGTTGAAAGGGTAACGTCTTCTATATTGATACTCGCGTCAATGCACAGCTCGCGGCTGGGTATCTTCGGGAGCACCCTTTCCGCGTATTCGTTCAGCCGTTTGTCAAGCTCATCGATGTATTCTTCCTTTATGGAGAAGCCCGCGGCATACGCGTGTCCGCCGAAGTTTTCCAGAATATCGGCACATTCCGACAGACCTTCAAAAAGGTTTATGCCCTCCGTGCTGCGCCCCGAGGATTTGCACCATTCGTCCTCAATTGATATAAGAATGCAGCTCTTTTGATATTTATCGCATATTCTCGACGCCACAACTCCTATTATGCCGTGGTGCCATCCCCTCTTCGCAAGGACAAGCACCTTTTTGCCCGCGTACTTTTCGTTGCGAAGCATTTCCACAGCTTCCGAAAATATGACGCTTTCCTGCGTCTGGCGTTCCCTGTTTTCTCGGTCAAGCTCTGTCGCAAGCTCCTCCGCCTCCGTTTTGTCGTCCGTCAGCAGCAGATTAACCGCCGTCATCGCAGACGACATCCTTCCCGCGGCGTTTATCCTCGGCGCTATGGAATAGCTCACCACCGCCGAGTTGTTCCACTTCGGATTAGAGCCTATCGTCTTTATAACCTCGCTGAGTCCGAGATTGGGATTGTTCTTCAATTTTTCAAGCCCCACGCCCGCTATAATCCTGTTCTCGTCCACCAGATTGACAACGTCCGCAATGGTACCCAGAGCGATTATGTCCGAATAGGTGTCCAACACCCTTTTCCAGTTGTCGCCCGAGAGGGCGCATATAAGCTTGAACGCCACTCCGACGCCCGCCAAATCCTTAAAGGGATAGTTGCTGTCCAGCCTTTTCGGGTTTATTACCGCCACAGCGTCGGGCAGACTGTTCTTACACTCATGATGGTCGGTTATGATAACGTCTATATTGTGTCCGTTCGCAAAAGCGACCTCCTCCGTGGCGGTAATGCCCGTATCAACGGTTATAATCAGCTTAGTCCCCGATTTTATTATTTTTTCCACAGCGCCGCGGTTTACTCCGTAGCCCTCATGCTGCCTGTCCGGTATGTACGAATCAACCTTCGCGCCCGCCTTACGCAGATACGACACCATGAGCGCCGTGCTCGTAATGCCGTCCACATCGTAATCGCCGTAAACAGTGATTTTTTCCTTTCTGTCTATCGCCTGCTTTATACGGTCTGCCGCCTTATCCATATCGTTTATCAAAAACGGTGAATAGAGCGCTGTAACGCTTCTCTCAATAAATTTCTTCGCATCGCCCGCATCGGTTATTCCGCGGTTTACCAATATTCTCGCGACAAGCGGCGGAATCCCCAGCAGCTTTCCGTAGGCGTAGACAATGTTTTCATCCGTATTTTCATCAAGATATACCCATCTTTTTGCCGTTATTGCCATAACCTTCTCCTTTCCCCTCGCAACAAATGTAAAAGTAATTATCTTTTATTATAGCACATCTAATCTTTACCTTCAACATTTTTTTAACTTTCCCGCT
>CAZIBK010000079.1:0-6973 GCA_964537125.1 uncultured Oscillospiraceae bacterium | reverse complement strand
CTCACACCGCTTGTTTGTTACTTATTGAATTTTAATTGATTCCAAAGGTCTTGCATATACTGATTTGCCGAGTCGGAAAGGGTGCGGAAGGTTTCGGTCTTTTCGGAGAGGAAGGTATCGGAGGGATATCTTCTCGTGTCATTTTTTATATCCTCGTCAAGAAGCTCATATACTGCTGTATGGGGTGTGGAGTAACCGATGTATTCGCAGTTGGCAAGCGCTATTTCCGTTTCGCAGAGGAAGTTTATATACATTTCCGCAGCCTCTTTATTTTGAGAGCCCTTGGGAATACAGATGGCGTCAACAAATTTGTTCGTACCCTCCTCGGGAATTACATAGTCGAGATCCTCGTTGTTTTCCATCATTACGGCTGCATCGCCTACATAGTAGGGGGCGAGAGCGGCGCTGCCGCCTTCCATTTTATCGAATATCTCATCCATTACATACGCCTGAACGACGCCCTGCTGAGACTTGAGAAGCTCAAATGCCGCGTCAAGCTCGGAGGCGTCCTCTGTGTTAAGCGAGTAACCGAGATATTCCTGGGCTATGCCGAATGCGTCGCGCGGATTGTTGAACATAAGTATGTTGCCAGAATATCTTTCGTCCCAGAGAGCCGACCAGCTTGTGGGAGCCTCTTCTACCATGGTTTTGTTATAAATAAGGCATACAAGACCCCATGTGTAGGGAACGGAATATTCGTTTGTCGGGTCATATTCGGGATTTTTGAAGGAATCGCCGATGTAGGCTTCAAAGTTGGGTATATTATCAAAATCGAGCTTTTCAAGCATATTTTCATTTATAAGCTTTGATATCATGTAGTCGGACGGAATGATTATATCATAGTCCGAGCCGCCGCTTGCAAGCTTGGCGTAAAGCTCCTCGTTTGTCGCATACATTGTGTAGTTGACCTTTATTCCCGTAAGCGCTTCAAACTGCTTGTTTACGTCAATGACGCCGGGATCGTCTACCGAAAGATATTCGCCCCAGTTGGCAACATTGATTGAAATGCCCTTGTCCTTGAATTTGGTGTAATCGTAATCGGAAAGAAGCGATTCATCCAGCTCAACACCGCCCTGACCGCATCCTGCAAGAAGCGTCAGACAAAGCGCACCCGCGAGAATAAGAGAGATAAGTTTTTTCATTTATCAACATCCTTTACTGAAAGATATATTTGTAAAACCCCTTGGGGAAATACACGAAAGGCTTATTGCCCAGAAAACTTAAGACGCGCGTCCTCCGCTTCACGGCGGAGACGGCGGTTGTCCAAAATGTTTTTGGTGACAAGAATTATCAATATCACGACAAATATAAGCGTTGAGAGCGCGTTTATGTCGGGATGAATTTTCCTCTTTGTCATCGCCTGAATAGTGATGGGAAGCGTGTTAATGCTGCTGCCCGAATTGAAATAGCTGACAACGAAATCGTCAAGGGAATAGGTGACAGCCATAATAAAGCCTGAGAAAACGCCCGGTAAAATCTCGGGTACGACGACTTTAAAAAATGCCTGACGGGAGTTACAGCCCAAATCCTCCGCAGCTTCCACAAGGTTGGGATTTAACTGGCGAAGCTTCGGCAGCACATTATATATAACATATGGCACACAAAAAGAAATATGCGCCAATATAAGCGTGACGTAGCCGAATTGGAGAGGGGTAAAGCTCATAAAAAGCTTAAAGAGCAGCATCAGAGAGACGCCTGTAATTATCTCGGGATTGATAATCGGGATATACGTTATGTTCATGACGATTGCCCTCGGCGTTTTCTTAAGATTGTTTATGCCGATTGCCGCTGCGGTTCCGAGCGCGGTAGAGATAACGGACGTGATGAGCGCTATTATTACCGTGTTCAGAAGCGAGGTCATAATGGTTTCGTTTGTGAAAAGGCTTTTATACCACCTCAGAGAAAAGCCGCCCCATGATACGCGGGAGTCCTTCGCGTTAAACGAGAACACAACAAGCGTCAATATCGGAACATACATAAAGAGAACCAATAAAAACATGTAAATTTTTGACTTAATGCTTTTCATATGACGGCATCCTCCCCTCCGAATTGGTTGAAGATACTCATAATTATCAAAACTATAAGCATAAGCACAAGCGAAAGGGCGGAGCCGACATAGGGATTATATACCGTCCCGAGAAATTCCGACTCGATAAGGTCGCCGATAAGCCCTATTGTGGAGCCGCTCAGAAGCCTTGAAATAATAAATGTTGATACCGAGGGGACAAAGACCATTGTAATGCCGCTTGAAATTCCGGGAACGGAAAGCGGTATGATGACCCTTTTTATGACGTTTGACTTTGAGCAGCCGAGATCCTCAGCCGCCTCAATGACGCTTTTATCAATCTTTGTCATGATTGAATAGAGAGGAAGTATCATAAAGGGAAGGTTGTTATATATCATGCCCAGAATTACGGCCGCGGATGTGTTGAGCATTTTAAACGGCCCCAGCCCGAACAGCATGAAAAATTTGTTGATAAATCCGTTAGTGTCAAGCAAGGTCATCCACGCATATGTTCTCAGAATAAAATTTATCCACATGGGGAGCATAAGTATCATAATAAAGGTGGACTGCTTTGACTGAGGCATACGCGAAATAATATATGCCGCAGGAAAGCCGAGGATAAGACAAACAACGGTGGTAAGAGCGGCGTACCAGACGGAACGCCAGAGAGTGGGAAGATAATTTGCCATTTCCGTTATATTTGAAAGGGTAAAGCCGCCGTCCTTTGAGGTAAAGGAAAAATACACCACCAAAAGAAGCGGTACAACCGTAAACAATACCATCCACACATAGTAGGGGACGGCGATAAGTTTTGATTTCATCTGCTGACATCCTTTTCCGTATATTTTTGTGAATTTATACAGAAAAGCTATTCTCTGAGCTTGTGCATGATATGAATGTCGTTGGGGGTGAGCGTCATGCCGATTGTAGAGCCGATGATCTGGCTTTTGGTGGAGTGAATTTTCCAAAAATAATTATCCGCCTCGACGATTATTTCAAAGTGAACGCCCTTAAATATAACGTCTCTCACAACGCCGACTATCGCTTCCCTGCAGGGAGCGACTACCTTTATATCCTCGGGTCTTATTACGACGTCAACCAAAGTGTTATCGCCGAAGCCCGAGTCCTCACATTCAAAGACAATGCCGTCAATTTCGACAAAATAATCGGTGCGCATTATGCCGTCGATAATATTGCTTTCGCCGATAAAGTCCGCAACAAAAGCATTTTTAGGCTCGTTATATATGTCCTCCGGCGTACCTACCTGCTGTATAACGCCGTTATTCATGACAACGACGGTGTCGCTCATGGTGAGCGCTTCCTCCTGATCGTGGGTTACATAGATAAAGGTAATGCCGAGCTGCTGCTGAATTTTTTTCAGCTCAATCTGCATCTCTTTTCTGAGCTTTAAGTCCAGTGCGCCGAGAGGTTCGTCAAGCAAAAGCACGCGCGGCTTATTGACAAGCGCCCTTGAGATTGCGACCCTCTGCTGCTGACCGCCGGATAGGCTGCTGACGGAACGGCTTTCATAGCCGTCAAGATTGACGAGATGCAGCATTTCCTCTACCTGCTTCTTTATCTCTCTTTCTTTAATTTTTTTGAGTCTGAGCCCGAATGCCACATTATCGTACACATTGAGGTGGGGGAAAAGCGCGTACTTCTGAAACACCGTATTTATAGGGCGCTTATAGGCAGGAAGATCGTTTATTTTCTTTCCATCAAAATAAAGCTCTCCGCTGTTCATCTGCAGAAAGCCTCCGATTATCCTTAATGTAGTTGTTTTTCCACACCCCGAAGGTCCAAGTAAAGTAACAAACTGCCCGTCGACGATGTCGAGGTTGATGCCCTTCAAAACAGTATCACCGTCATAGTCGACTACCGCATTTTTCAAACTGATGATATTTTCCAACCGTTTGCTCCTTCATATGAAATTTCAAGTATAGAAACCGATAATGAAATGTTTGCACTCATTATACAACAAGTTAAACTAAAATACAATATTTTTTTTGCTTTTTGCCGAGAATCCTTTCCTGAAATTTTCGAGGATTTCGTAGGGGATTTTTTTATCTCCGTAAACACGCCCGATGGAGACATGAGGCTTATTTTTTCCGTGGTAATCGCTGCCGCCCGTAATCGCAAGGGAGAGCTTGTCCGCCGAAGCCTTGATAAATTTCTGATACCGCTCATCCTGCGCGTTATAAAGACATTCAACGCCGTAAAGCCCGTAGGATTTGAGACGGGCGAGAGTTGAAAAGGTTTCATCATCGTCAAGACCCATAAATTTGGGATGGGCGAGTGTGGGATAGCCCCCGCAGGAGAGTATGAACTCTATCGCTTCCTTGGGAGAATAGAGCTGACCTGAGCTGTACGCGCACTTTCCGCTGCCGAGATAAAGAGAAAACGCCTCCTTTACGCTTGCGGCATACCCTTTTTCAACCATTGCCATGGCAAAGTGGAGTCTGCCGCATACATCGCCAGAGGCAAATTTTTCAGCCTCGGAAACAGATACGGAAATTCCGTTTTCGGCTAAAAGCTTTTGCGTTTTTTCGTTCCTTTGGCGGCGGAAGGCGCGGAGCCTTTCACACGCTTCTTTAAATGCGGGAAGGGTATAATCTATATAATAGCCGAGTATATGCATTTCCGCCTTAAAGTTCGCGCTTATCTCAATTGAAGGTATGCCCTCGATGCCGAGCCTGTCCGCGGCAGACATAAATTCTTCGATTCCGCTTCCGGTGTCGTGGTCGCATATGGCTACAGCGGATAAGCCCTCGTCATATGCGTGCTTAGCCAGAAGCGAGGGGGAAAGCTCGCCGTCCGACGCAGAGGAATGTGTGTGCATATCAATATATTTTTCCATTGAAAGAGTCCTCCTCGGTTACTTGTTTTTATCCGTGAGAAGCTTTTCAACCTCGGCGATAAATGTGTTTATATCCTTAAACTGCCTGTAAACAGAGGCAAAGCGGACATAAGCCACCTCATCGATATTTTTCAGCTCAGCCATAACCATTTCTCCTATATCGGAGCTTGTTACCTCTCTGTCCATCGAGTTTTGAATGTTGGCTTCAATCGTATCGACTACGGTCATCATTTGCTCGGTCGTTACGGGGCGTTTTTCACACGCCTTGACTATGCCCGAAAGGAGCTTGTTTTTGTCAAACTGCTCTCGCGTATTATCTTTTTTGATTACCATTGTGGGCAGGCTTTCGACCTTTTCGTAAGTGGTAAAGCGCTTTCCGCAGGAAATACATTCGCGCCGGCGCCTTATTGCCGAACCCTCCTCCGCAGGGCGCGAATCCACAACCCTGCTGTTTTCAAAATCACAAAACGGACACTTCATTTTCTCACCTCTGCTCTAAAGCGGAAATTTTATCCACTCTTCTCTGATGGCGTCCGCCTTGGAACTCGGCTGACATATATGCGTCAACTATGGCGAGAGCCTGCTCGTCGGAGGTGGTTCTGCCGCCGAGGGCTATCATATTTGCATTGTTATGCTCCTTGGAAAGCCGCGCAGTCTCGGGAGAATAGCAGAGCGCGCAGCGAATGCCCTTTACCTTGTTTGCCGCAATGGAAATGCCTATGCCCGTACCGCATATGACTATTCCGAAATCAGCCTTTCCGCCGATAACGCTTGAAGCGCATTTTTCCGCAAAGTCGGTATAGTCGCAGCTTTCTGCGGAGTCCGTGCCGAGGTCGGTCACGTCGTAAGACTTTTCCTCGAGATGTTTTTTGATAACAGCCTTTAATTCAAAGCCGCCGTGATCGGATGCAATTGCTATTTTCATTATGATTCTTTCCTTTCTTTATCTTCTTTTTCCCGTTCCGCCTGGGATTTTCTGAGATATACAACCTCAAGCGCCTCGGGAGATATATAATCCTTTTCCTCGGCGCACAGCGCGGCATATGCCGTCGAAGCAGCCTTTTGCAGCCTCAGATGCGGGGGAGCAAAAAGAGCCTTATCGCCAAGCAAGGCTTTTATTTTATCCATATATACGCCCACGCCGTCGCCGACAAAACAAGTCCTTTCGGTTATTCCGGCGCAAAGCTCGTCCACCGGCAATGCGCGGGGAGCGATTTTTTCAACCGCTCTGCCGTTTTCAAAGGTATATATTGCGTTATAAACCTGAGAACGGCGTGCATCCATTATGGGAGAAATATCGACTCCCTCCGAAAAAGACAGATTGCAGGCAAGTGCGAGCAAGGTATTTACGCCGAAAACCTTTTTATCGGCGGCGTACGCCAGACCTTTCACCACCGACGCTCCGATTCTGACGCCGGTAAAAGAGCCGGGACCGTTTGCCACCGCGTACAAATCTATATCCTTCGGCGTAAGCTTTACACTGTTTAACGCGTAGTCTATCATCGGCATTATCGTTTCCGAATGGGTGAGAGCGCAGGTAACATTGTTTTCAAAAACGGACACCCCGTCCTTAAAAATTGCGACGGACGCGGTAAGAGCCGACGTGTCAAGTGCAAGTATATTCATTAAAATTCAAGTCCTTCAACAGTTATTTCACGTTCGTCCTCATTTTCGGTACAGCTGATTCTTACGATGATTTTTTCATCCGGCAGAAAGTCCATAAATTTATCGGGCCATTCTATCAGGGAAATGCCCTCGTCAATCTGGTCTTCAAAGCCGATATCGCAAAGCTCGTCATAATCCTCTGCGCGATAGAGGTCGTAATGATTTATATCCACGCTGCCCGAATACCTCATAAGTATAGTAAACGTGGGGGAGGAAACGCCCTCGGTAATGCCGAAAAAACGTGAAAATCCGCGCGCAAAGGCTGTTTTGCCCGCTCCGAGACCGCCTATAAGGCAGATAACGCGCGGAGCGGTGATACGGCTTGCGAGGGAAAAGGCAAAATCCTCGGTTTCTTCAACACTGTGAGTAATTTTTTTCAAAATATGTTCTCCTTTAAAAAAGTCCTGTTATTTTGCCGTCGTCGTCGATATCCATTTTTACGGCGG
>CAZIBK010000078.1:0-7040 GCA_964537125.1 uncultured Oscillospiraceae bacterium | reverse complement strand
CGGGAGAACCGTGCGGGTTCTTCCGTGCGTGTCGACTTTGTCGACACGCTCAACCCCCCATTACTAACGTAACGGGGATTGTTTTTTTGGCGGACAGGGTGGGATTCGAACCCACGAGCCACTTGCGTGACTACCTGATTTCGAGTCAGGGCCGTTATGACCGCTTCGATACCTGTCCGTTTAAGCTAAGGGGTTTTCTTTCTGATAGAAGAGAAGAAAGAATTTAAAAAATCGGTACACTCCTTTTCCATGATGCCGCCGTAGACCTCGGTTTTACTTCCGAAATAGCAGGGAGCGAACAAATCTATCCTTCCGCCCGCAGCGCCGTACTCCTTATCGTAAGCGCCGAAGAAAACGCGCCTCATCCGTGAATTGATTATGGCGCCGGAACACATTGTACAAGGCTCCAGGGTGACATAAATGTCGCATCCGTCAAGCCGCCAATCGGAGAGAACAGAGCAGGCTTCCTTTATCGCAACAATTTCCGCATGAAGCGTTGCATCCCCGAAGGTTTGCCTGAGATTATGCCCGCGAGAGATTATCTCATTATTTCTGACAATCACCGCGCCGACGGGAATTTCGCCCATTTCGAGAGCCTTACGCGCCTCGTTCAATGCTTCTTCCATAAACCGATTGGTCATTGAGAAAACTCCTTACGGTTAATTATAATACCACAAAAAATTTGAATAGTCAACAATTATATTTTATAAATCGGCAGGATGGAGGGCTCTTAAATACTGCGTTTTACAGGAAAAAGGAGAACACGGGGCAAAATTGCATAAAGTTCTTGACGTATTTGCGGGCGTTTGATATCATAAATAAAGGTTGTCCGGCTTTGTATCAGGCGCGGCGGCTTACTAAGCCGCAGTGGGGAGGTATTTAATGTGAAATTTAATATAAGGGAAGCCATGCCTTCAGATGCGGAAAAATGCGCCGACATCCATATGCGGTCATGGATGTTCGCTTACGAAAATTGCTTGCCGATGAGCATTATCGAACAGCATAATGCGCGCCGCCGTGAGCTGTGGCACAGATTACTTGAAAACAACGACGCGGCTCACTATGTTATAACCTATGATGAAAATGTTATCGGCTTTCTGACAATAAATCCTCCGAGAGACGGCGATTTATCCGACGATATTTATGAATTGACGGGACTGTATCTTGATCCCGATTATATTGGAAAGGGTTTTGGAAAACAGGCGATGGATTGGGTGAAAAAAGAGGCGCTTTCGCGAGGATTTAAAAGCCTTTCGCTTTGGGTTCTCGATGGAAATTACAGAGCAAAAGCATTTTACGAAAAAAGCGGATTCAAGGCGGACGGAAAAATCAAGGAAAGCGGGCTTGGAAGTACGAAAGAAGAACGGTATATATATTGCGCCGAGCAATCGCCGCTGTTTGCCGGAATTTGAATGAAGAAGCATCTGCGGTAAGAAGCAGATAAAAATATCATGTGCCGTAAAATTCGGCGAGCGTAGTGTGCAAAGTGAAAAAACGCGGAAGCAGGGGTTAAGAAAAAGCTGCGTTTGGTTTTGCGGTTAAGGAGACAAGTATAAAAACAAAGTCCGTTTTTTGGGACACACTCTCTGTTATTATAGAGACAAAGATAACAGGGAGGAATAAGATATGAAAAGAATATTTACCATGATGCAGATAACGGGAGCGGCGCTGGCGGTTGCCATTGCCGGAGGTATGGATTCGGATCTGATACCTATCCTTTGGGCGGCGGTCGGGCTTGCGGCGGCGTGTGCGCTTCTCTTTTTCGGAAGCCTTTTACAGGCGGAAAGGGGCGGAGAGGAATGATTTACACATATACGGGAAAAATGATAAATCCCTCCGATGTATCCGCCGATATGATATACGCCGAGGATATTGCTCATGCTCTCAGCCTGATCTGCCGCGCGTGCGGACATTTCAAGTATTTTTATTCCGTGGCTCAACATTCTGTAAACTGTATGAGGGAGGCTGCCGCAAGAGGCTTTTCGAGAAGGGCGTGCTTTGCGGCTCTGCTGCATGACGGGAGCGAGGCGTACTTATGCGATGTTTCAAGACCTGTAAAGGCGTGTCTGCCGGAATATGTCAAGCTTGAAGAAGCCTTTCAGGAGGCGGTGTACCGGCGCTTCGGACTTTGGCCGCTGTCAGTCGAGGAGAAAAGGCTTGTGAGCATGGTAGACGACGCATGTTTATGGTACGAGTTTAAGACAATACATACAGTGCCGATAGTATTTGATAAAACGCCGCAGCTTGCGTCGGTTCCCGATGTGTCGTTTAAGGACATGAGGGCGGTGGAGCAGATGTTCCTGCGCGAGATTGAGGCGTTTGAAAAGGTAAAGCTTACGGCGTAAAGGGGGCAGCATAATGGCAAAGGGAGCAAACCAGAAGCTTAAAATTTTATATTTGCTTGACATTTTGATGAAGGAAACTGACGAGGAGCATCCTATGCCGATGAAGGACATATTGGAGAGGCTTTCCTCTCTTGATGTGAGCGCCGAGCGGAAAAGCATATATTCGGATATAGAGTCGCTCAGGCTTTTCGGGATAGATATCGAGAACAGCTCCAAGGGATATTATGTCGCTTCGCGGGATTTTGAGCTGCCTGAGCTTAAGATGCTTGTGGACTGCGTTTCGGCGTCAAAGTTTATTACGGAAAAGAAAAGCGCAAGGCTGATAAAGAAAATAGAAGCTCTTGCGGGGCGTTATGACGCGGCGCAGCTTCAGAGGCAGGTCTTTATAGCCGACAGAATAAAGCTCGGAAACGAGGGCATATATTACAGCGTGGATACCGTCTCGGACGCGATAAATTCAGGAAAGAAAATAGCCTTCAAATACTTCACATACGATACCGATAAAAAGCGCCGGTTTAAAAACGGAGGAAACGATTATATTGTTACGCCTTACAGTCTGACGGTGTCGGACGAAAATTACTATCTTATTTCTCACTACCCAAAGTACGACAAGCTGACGCACTTTAGGGTTGACCGTATGAGCGATATACGGATACTTAAGGAGCAGGGCGAGGACGTGCGGGAAATTATGGGTAAGGACTTCAGCATAGGAGAATATTCAAAGAAGATATTTTCCATGTATCCCGGCGAAAGCACAAGAGTGACGCTATGCTGCGAAAGCTCGCTCATAAACGCCGTTATTGACCGTTTCGGCGAGGGCGTTTTTGTACAGAAGCAAGATGATGAATTTTTTACGGTATCCGCAAACGTTGACATAAGCCCGACATTCTTTGCATGGGTATTCACCTTTGGCGGAAAGATGAAAATCGTTTCGCCCGAAAAGGTAAGAGAAGAATTTAATAGCACGCTGAAAAATTTTATGGAATAAAAAATCCTCCCGCAAATATATATGTACAAACAATGATGCGGGAGGATTTTGAATGGAGAATATATATACTGACATTGCAAAGCGCGGCGGAGGCGATATTTACATAGGGGTCGTAGGTCCTGTTCGGACGGGAAAATCCACTTTCATAAAGAAGTTTATGGATAAAAGCGTCCTCCCTAATATCGATGATGAGTTCAAGCGTGACCGCGCGGTGGACGAATTGCCCCAAAGCGCGGGCGGAAGAACGATAATGACTACCGAGCCGAAGTTTGTACCGAACGAGGCAGTGGAGATAAATTTAGGTGAAAACGCGTCGTTTCGCGTGAGGCTTATCGATTGCGTGGGTTACATAGTAAATTCCGCCCTCGGGCATACGGAGGACGGCGCGCCGAGGATGGTATCCACGCCTTGGTTCGAGGAGGATATACCCTTTGACCGCGCGGCGGAGATAGGAACGGAGAAGGTCATCCGCGAGCACAGCACCATAGGCGTTGTGGTGACTACCGACGGCAGCATATGCGATATCGAGCGGTATGAATATGTTGAGGCGGAGGAGCGCGTAGTGCGCGAGCTGAAGGACATAGGAAAGCCTTTTATGATTATTTTAAATTCGAGATTGCCCGAAAGCCGCGAGGCAAAGGCTCTTCGAGACGAGCTTGAACAAAAGTACGGGGCGCCGGTGCTTTTGCTCTCCTGTGCGGATATGGAGGAAAAGGATATCGAGGAGGTCATCCGCGCGGTGCTGTTTGAGTTCCCCATAAGCGAGATTGCCATTGATTTGCCCGGATGGATGGACGCCCTCGAGCCGTCGCACTATATGAAGGAAAGCGTATTTTCGTCCATAAGAGAAGCGGTAAAGGACTGCGAAAAGGTGCGCGACGCAAAGACCGCGGCTGAAAAAATCGCCGAAAACGAATTTATCGGAAGCGCGGAATGTGCAAAAATGTCGCTGGGAGACGGCAAGGTATATATCAAAACCGATATGGACGGCAGGCTGTTTTATAAAATACTCGGAGAGCTGACGGGCTTTGAGATTGACGGAGAGGATAAGCTGATATCGCTGATGCGCGAGCTGTCGGCGGTGAAGCGCGAGTATAATAGGGTTGAATATGCCCTGAAGGCTGCAAGGAACACCGGCTACGGCATAGTTCCGCCCACAATAGAAGAAATGACCTTGGAGGAGCCAAAAATAGTAAGGCAGGGAGGACGGTACGGAGTTAAGCTAAAGGCGAGCGCGCCGTCGCTTCACATTATTAAGGCTAATATTCAAACGGAAGTAAACCCGATTGTTGGCAGCGAGAAGCAGAGCGAGGATTTGGTGAAATATCTTTTGTCGGGGTTTGAATCAGAGCCGACGAAGATATGGGAGTCGAATATATTCGGAAAGTCGCTCCACGAGCTTGTAAACGAGGGGCTTCAGGCAAAGCTCGGAAAAATGCCCGAAGAGGCGCGGTATAAATTGCAGGAGACGCTGCAGAAGATAATAAACGAGGGCAGCGGCGGATTGATTTGCATTATTTTGTAAGGCGCATACGGCAGGCAAATTTAAACCGTTCACGGGTTCGCTTGAAGCAGGGCTTGTGAACGGTTGAAGCCGATGCGGTGAGCGTCAGCTCATCGGGGATTCGTTGGGGATTGCGGCACCCGCTGAAATTCTAAAGCGGAATCCGCCGCATTGGAGGGTGCGGGCTGAAGGCGGCAGAGCGGGAAGAATATCCGCACTGTTATATTGTCCGGCGTTGATTTTTGCTGTAACAAATGATAAAATAAAAAAGAGGTGGATAAAAATGAAGGACGTTATATCGGTTAAGGTTATGCGCGAAAGCGACAAATATACAATAGAAAATTATACGGATTCCAAAACTCTTATGTACCGCGCGGGGAAGGGAGTGTTTGAAAGCTTTCGGTGGACGGGAAAAACGGCGATAGTCTGCGGAAGCGGAAACAACGCGGGGGACGGTTATGTTCTGGCGCTCCTTTTAAAGGAAAAGGGGCTTTTCGTAAAGCTTTTTCTCCTGAAGGAAAGGTTTTCGGAGGACGGAAGGTTTTATTTTGACAAGTGCTTGGAAGAGGGGATAGAATATTCCCTCTGCGACGAAAACACCGATTTTTCGGAGTTTGACATCATAGCGGACTGCATATTCGGGACAGGCTTTAAGGGCGAAGTGCGCGGATTGGCTCGGGAGATTATTGAAAAAATAAACTTAAGCGGAAAAAAAGTTGTTTCGGTTGACATAAACAGCGGATTAAACGGCGATTCGGGCATGGGAAGCGTTGCGGTAAAGTCGGATGTGACGGTGTCTGTGGGAACGATGAAAAGCGGGCATTTTCTGAATACGGCAAAGGACAGAATAGGAAAAATTGTGAACTGCGATATCGGTATCGGGATAAGGGGCGAGAAGTATCATCTTCTCGAAAAAGAGGATGTTGTCATAGCAAAGAGGAAAAACCACTCCCACAAGGGCGTCTACGGATATACGGCGATAATGGGCGGCTGCAGAGAATATTCAGGTGCGGCAAAGCTCGCAAACCTGAGCCTTTCGAGCCTGAAGTCAGGCTGCGGAGTAAGTAAGCTCATTGTGCCGGAAAGCTTGGCCAATGCCGTAATGCCCTATTTACTTGAAAGCACGCTTTATCTGATGCCCGATAAAGAGGGTAGGATGATATTTGACAGAGAAAGGCTTGACGAGGCGTTTCACGGCATAAATGCCGCGGCGATAGGCATGGGCTGGGGAAGAAGCGGCGAGTATGGAAAAATACTTAAATATGTGCTTGAGAATTTTGAGACAAGCCTCGTTATAGACGCGGACGGATTGAATACCCTTTCAGAAACGGGCAAGGATATTCTGAAAAAAACGAAATGCAGAGTATGCCTGACGCCGCATATCAAGGAGTTTGAGCGGCTTTCGGGCATGGATAGAGACGAGATACTTGACAATCCCATAGACTGCGCAAAGCGTTTTGCGGCAGAGTATGGAACGGTTCTTCTTTTGAAGGGCGCTGCCACAACGGTGACAGACGGAGAAGAGGTATATATAGTTGACCGAGGCAGCCCGGGAATGGCAACTGCCGGAAGCGGAGATGTGCTTTCGGGAATCCTTGCGGGAATGTTTGGCTATATGGAGGTAACGGCAAAGAATGCGGCAATGGGCGCGTATATAGCGGGGAGAGCAGGAGAAATGGCAGAAAAAGAGGTCGGAGCGGTGTCAATGACGTCATCCGACACGGTGCGGCATATAAGCGGCGCAATAAAAGAAATTACGGGATAAAAAAACGGTCCGCGATAAAAGGCAGACCGTGCGGGATGGGGAGTGTTCGGCTTTCCGCCGCGCTTTCAACTGTGATATGTCTGTATTGCAGTCAGCTTTCCGTGAAAAAATTGCGCGGAGTGACAGCACAGACGCAGGAAGAAGCTTTGTTCCAATCAGGCTTCGCGCGGCATAACAACGGCGAATGTTATCGCGTTGCGCGGCGACAATTGTAAAACCACGCGCATCGACACATTGATGGGAGAAGGAGAATTTGATGATTGTTGCAAGGAGGGAGAATACTTAAAAGAATAATTTATTTTATGTACTAAAAAATGGGTCGTAAATTCCCAAAGTAAATGTATTTTCAAATGCTGCCGGTGCATTTACTTTGAGAATTATCCTTTTAGGAAAAACGTGCGGGGATTTGAAAAAAACTATTGACACGGAGAGCGAAAT
>CAZIBK010000077.1:0-7058 GCA_964537125.1 uncultured Oscillospiraceae bacterium | reverse complement strand
GGTAGTATCAAAGCCGAAAATGAAATAAAGAAGCAAATACTGTCTGAGGCAACGCGGCAGCCGGTCTTGTTTTTTTGAAAAAATGCGCAAATTATGTTGAAAGAACCGATAAATCATGTTATACTATAGTATGTAGTTATATATTTTCCGCTTTGGAACAAAATAAGTCGGTAATGCTTATTGAAAGGGGAAATATATAATGTACAGAGAAAAGGCGGTTATAATCGGCAGCGGATTTGTAGGCTCCACAATAGCCTATACTTTGGCGGTCAAGGGACTCTTTGAGGATATAGGGATAATTGACCTTGACAGGGACAAGGCGGAGGGCGACGCGATGGATATAAGCCACGGAGTTTCATTTGTGAAGCCTGTGAATATATCCTCGGGCGGATACGATTTGTGCAAGGGAGCCGATATCGTCATCATAACAGCCGGCGCGAATCAAAAAAAGGGCGAGACGCGCATTGAGCTTTTAAACCGAAATGTAGGCGTGTTTAAGAGCATAGCCGACAATATAAAGGCAAAGACGGACGGCGAACCGCTTGTTTTGGTGGTATCAAACCCTGTCGATGTTCTGACGTATGTCGCATGGAAGCTGCTCGGCTACAAAAAGGGCAGGGTGTTCGGCTCGGGAACGGTGCTTGACACCTCGAGGATGAAATATCTGCTCGGAAAATATACCGGAATTGATACGCGCAACATACACACATATGTTGTGGGCGAGCATGGCGACAGCGAGGTTGCCGCATGGAGCGTTACGAGCGTTGCCGGGCTTACGCCGGACAGGTTTTGTGCGGAGCGCGATATTTACGAAATCCCGCAGCTGGTGAAGGAAGCGGCATATGAGGTTATAGATAAAAAGGGCGCCACATATTATGCAATAGCGCTGGCGGTGGCTCGTATATGCGAGGCGGTTTTCGGCGATGAAAAATCAATACTGACGGTATCGTCTGTCCTTGAAGGCGAATACGGCGCTAAAGATATTGCGCTTTCGGTGCCGTCGGTAGTCGGCGGAGGCGGAGTGGAGCAGGTAATAGAGGTACCCTTTGACGAAAATGAGATGAAGGGACTTGCCGAAAGCTCGGAGATTATGTCGCGCTTGCTTCGCGAGGCGGGCTTTTAAGGAAATACAGTATCTGGATAGGCGGCAAAATAAAGGCTTTTATGTATGTTTGTGCGCGAAAGGGGTGAAGCCTTGTGGCTTCGGGGTTGTCCGAAAAGGCGGCGCATATTATAAAAGGAGTGACGCTTGCGTCGCTCTACATATTTTCGTATATACTGCTTCAGGCACTGTTCGGAGCGGTGTTGGGCGCTTGCGGCGCGGATGTAATTAACGATACCGGAGTTGCGGCTCTTATGGCGGCTGTCACGGCGTATTTGATATTCGGCATAACCCTGTGGCTGCGAGGTATAAAAAGGGTGGAGGAATACAGAGTCTCCCGCCCCGTGTTTTTTGACATTCTGTTTGCGGCTGCCTTGGCTGTGGGCTTTCGCCTTATGACGATTGCATATATGGAGTGGCTTGAAAATATCGAGCCGCTGGCAAAATCGATTGAGGAAGCTCAGCTTGACTATGATATCGACTCGATGACCTATGTCGCAATGGCAGCGTTATCTCTGTCAATGTTTGTTATAGCTCCGATATTTGAGGAAATTCTTTTCCGCGGCATAGCTATGACGGAGCTTAAAAGGGTAATGCCCGCGCCTTGCGCGATAGTTATTCAGGGAATCCTTTTCGGGGTTTCCCATATGGTTCTTGCGCAGAGCATTTTCGCGTGTGTTTTCGGTGTTATTTTAGGTTTTATATACCATAAAACGGAAAAACTTTCCGTTACGATGACGGCGCATTTTGTTTTTAACCTGAGCGCTGTGTTAGAGCTTAGGGAGGGCTTCAGCATCGCTGTGACGGCAGCGGCGGGAGCTGTGATAACGGCGGCGGCTGTCGCCATGTTTGCTGCGGTTTACGGAAAGTCTTTGAGGAGGAATTACGGTGGATGAGAAGAGAATCACTACAAAGGTGAGAATCGGAGGGGTGGAATATACTATTTCCTCCACTGCCGATGAAGAATATGTCAGGCATGTCGCATATTATGTTGATAAAAAGCTTGAGAATCTTACCAGAAACGACAAGCGGCTTTCAACAACGATGGCAGCTATACTTACATCAATAAATGTTGCCGATGATTATTTCCGTGCAAGAGATGACGGAGAAGCTCTGCGCGGACAGCTTTTACAGTATGCCGATGAGGCGGGAACTCTTAAGACGAGAAATCAGAAGCTTGAAGCCGAAAACAAGCGCCTCAGGGAGGAAAACAAAAATCTCCAGCTTCAGAACGCGCGGCTTGACACGGAGGTTAAGCAGTTCAAGCGCGGAGGCAATAAATAAAAACAGAGAAGGTGAGCCTTATGGCTTCTTCGCCTGAGCTTCTGGCGCCTGCGGGCGGCTATGAAGCATTTACAGCGGCGGTGCAGAACGGCGCCGACGCCGTGTACCTTGGCGAAAAGCGGTTCAGCGCCAGAAGCGGAGCTGAAAATTTCGACAGGGAGGAATTAAAAAAGGCTGTAAAATATGCCGGAATACGCAGCGTGAAAGTATATCTCGCGCTTAACACTCTCTTGCACGACAGCGAAGAGGACAGCTTTGCAAATGCGGTAAAAAACGCCGCGGAATGCGGAGTTTCGGCTTTGATAATACAGGATATCGGAGGGGCGAAAATAGCTAAAGAGGTATGTCCCTCTCTCCCGATACATGCAAGCACGCAAATGAGCGCCCATAACGAAAGGGATGTGGAAGCCCTGCTTCAATACGGCTTTTCGCGCGTGGTGCTTGCAAGGGAATTGACTAAGGAAGAGATATATAAAATATATAAAAATACGGGAGCATCCCTTGAAATATTCGTTCACGGGGCGCTATGCGTATGTGCGTCGGGACAGTGCCTGATGTCGTCCTTTATAGGGGGCAGAAGCGGAAACCGCGGCAGCTGCGCCCAGCCCTGCCGGCAGCGCTACATCGCGGAGGGCAGGAATGGGTATTTTTTAAGCCCGAGGGATTTGTGCCTTTTGGATGAAATTAAATCGATTACCGAATCGGGCGTTGACTCGCTTAAAATAGAAGGGCGGATGAAAAGCCCCGAATATGTTGCCGCAGTCACAGCAATGTACAGAAAATACCTTGACGAGCCCAAAAATGCCGACAGGCGCGATATCGAAGAGCTTGAAGGGGTGTTTGTAAGGGGAGACGGCTTTACAAAGGGGTATTATGCTCATGTAAATACTCCCGAGATTATGAATTATAAAATATCGAACGACGGTGTTTCGCAAAGAGCAAATAAGGAAATCCTAAAAAACGCCGCAAACTCCTATCGAGAGGGAGTTGAAAATAAAAAGACGCCGATATCGGCATTTTTTGAAATGAAATCAGGGCGGGAATCGGTTCTGACATTTTCCGACGGGAAAAATGAAGCGAGCGTAAAAGGCGCGGTTCCGGAAGCCGCTCGGAGAACGCCGCTTGATAAAGGCTCTGCCTGTGAGCGCATTTCAAAATTAGGGCAGACGCCATATCGTATGCAGTCTTTTGACGCGGATATTGACGACAACCTCACGCTTTCGGCGAAGGATATAAACGCTATGAGACGGGAAGCTTCGGAGCTTCTCAGTGAAAAAAGAGCTGAAATCCCGATTCGGGAAACGTTTGATTTTAAGTATGAATATGAAAGCAAGAAGCGTCTTTCGCGCTATATCGCCGCATTCGTTATGAATGAGGAGCAGCTTTCGGGCGCGGGAAAGGCGGACAGAATATATATGCCGCTTGCTCTTTTTGAAAAAGTGCGGCAAAATGAAAAATATGCGGCGGCTTTGCCAAAGGTGACTTATGATATGGCAGCCTATATCGAAAGAATGAAGAGGTGCAATGTAAAAAGGGCGCTTTGTACGACAATCGGGCAGGCAAAGGCTGTTATGGACGCGGGAATCGAATGTATAGGAGATTACGGACTTAATATATATAACGCGGTTTCAGCTTCGGAATACGGAAGGCTCGGAATAAAAACCGTTACGCTTTCGCCCGAGCTTACGGCAAGGCAAATATCGGAAATAACGAAAAACTGCGCCCTTGAATGTGAAGCGCTTGTCTACGGCAGAATGATGATGATGACTACTCGCGCGTGTATCATAAAAGGCGTAAGAGGTCGGTGCGACTGTAACCGCCCCTTGAAATTGAAGGACAGAACGGGCGCGGAGTTTTTGGTATACGCCGACAGAACAGAGCATATAAATATGATTTATAACAGCGCCGTTACGTTTACGGCAGATCGTCCCGAGGTGTTAAAATCCATGAACGCCGACGGACTGAGGCTTGTATTTACCGATGAGAGCGGCGATGACGTAAGAAGGATAATCGATATGTACAGAGGCGAGGAAAAGGCTGTAAAGCCGAAAAGCTTTACACGCGGATATTTTGCAAATACGAAAAAGAAATGACGGATATACAGGAATAGGAAGGGGATATACATTTATGGGAAGACTGTTCGGAACCGACGGTGTAAGAGGCATCGCAAACAATGAGCTTACGGCAGAAATGGCGTCAATAATAGGAAAATCGGGTGCGTACGTTTTAAGTAAGGGCATGAAAAGCCATGTGAAAATACTTATCGGACGCGATACAAGAATAAGCGGACAGATGCTTGAAGCGGCGCTGACGGCAGGTATCTGCTCGGTGGGCGCGGACGTATATCTTGTGGGCGTTGCGCCGACACCCGCAGTGGCATACCTTACGAAAAAGTACGGCTTTGACGCGGGAATAGTTGTTTCGGCTTCGCACAACAGCTATGAGTTTAACGGAATTAAGTTTTTCGACAAGACGGGATATAAGCTTCCCGATGATGTGGAGTATGAAATAGAGGACTATATACTGGGCGAAAAGAGAGGGATTCCCGCGCCGGAGGGCGAAGGCGTAGGCAGATGCTACGATTTTACCGACAAGCTCGAAGAGTACATAGAAAAAGCGGTGAGCACGGCGTCAACGCGCTTTGAAGGAAAATTTTTTGTGCTTGACTGTGCCGAGGGCGCTTCATCGAAAACCGCGCGAAAAGCCTTTGAACAGCTCGGCGCAAGGGTGCATGTAATACACGCTTCGCCCAACGGCATAAACATAAACGACAAATGCGGCTCAACGCATTTGGAGGAGCTTTGCGCCACGGTAAAGGATTTGGGCGCAGACGCCGGCTTTGCCTTTGACGGCGACGCCGACAGAATGCTTGCCGCCGATGAAAACGGGAACCCGATTGACGGCGACGTTATAATGGCGATATGCGCAAATTCCATGAAGAAGAAGGGAACGCTTAAAAGCGATACACTTGTTGCAACCGTGATGAGCAATTTGGGTCTTTTCGTAATGGGAGAGAAGATGGGTATAAATATACCGAAAACCAAGGTAGGCGACAGATACGTTCTTGAAGAAATGCTCAGAGGCGGATATGTTATCGGCGGCGAGCAGTCGGGGCATGTTATTTTCCTTGAGCACAACACCACGGGCGACGGACTTGTGAGCGCGATAGCGCTTGCGTCTGTTATGTGCGAGGAGAATAAGCCGCTTTCGGTTCTGAGAGGTGTTGTCGACATATATCCGCAGGTGCTCAGAAACGCAAGAGTTAAAAAGTCGGGAGATACCTCCTATAAGGAGGACAGCGTTATCACCGATGAAATAAAACGCCTTGAGGAGAAGTTCTCGGGCGAGGGGAGAGTGCTGATTCGTTCCTCCGGAACGGAGCCGCTGATAAGAGTAATGATTGAAGGTAAGAATACCGAGGAGATAACCTCTGACGCTGAGAGGCTTGCGAAGCTTATAGAAAGGAGATTTTCGTGATGAAAAAATTGTTGAGCATTATTTTATCCGCTGTATTGATGTTATCCGCCGCGGCGGTTTGCGCGGAGGATAACAGTATTGCCGTTTATGTAAACGGAACAAAGGTGAGCTCGGATATAGGAGCGGTAGTGGAAGACGGAACGCTTATGCTGCCGTTTCGTTCGGTTTTTGAAGCTCTCGGATATACGGTGCAGTATATTCCGTGGGATGATGCTTGCGTTTTGGCTCGGCGCGGATTGAAGAATGTGTCTGCTACAATCGGAAGCGATGAGATTTATTCCGAGGGCGGAATTGAAAAGCTTCCCGCTTCGGTTAAAATCGAAAACGACAGAACGCTTATACCTGCCGAAGCCTTTTCGGACGTTTGGAGCAAAGAATTAAACATTGACCTTACATGGTCTGACGGTGCGGACAGCGTATATATTTCCGAAGGCGAGGGAATATTTGACCACAGCATAAGATACGAAAGCGCGGAAAAGACGATTAAGGGAAAGGACGCAAGGGATTTAATTTACATATCGTATTCGTATCCGATAATTTCAAACGAGGAGAAAAACGCGGCTATCGACAGTATAAATTCAACATGCAGGGAAGAATGTGAAAGCTATTTTTCGGCGATAGAGGAAGAGTATCTCGGTGAGGCACAGGATTGGTATGACGCTTTGCAGGAAGAGTCGTCGGAAAATAACCGCGCGGTTCTCATGAGCTTCGGATTGTCTTTCGACATAGTTACGGATAAAAACGATATCCTTTCGCTGACGCGCTATGAGTACTTTGACGCGGGCGGTGCGCATCCGAATTCCGCAATGAGCTCAAAGGTTTTTGATTTAAACAGCGGAAAAGAGCTTGGACTTGAAGATATATTGAACGGTACCGAGCAGGAAATTGAGGAAATGCTTTACAACAGGTTCATAGAAACCTTGGGCGAAGATGTTTTCTTTGAGGGAGCTTTGGCGGAAGAAATCAAAAATGTAAGCTTTTATCTTACGAACGATTCCCTGACGCTGTATTTTGAGCCGTATCAGGCAGCTCCGTATGCGGCGGGTTATCCGACGATTAATATCGGTTACGAAGGAAACGAAAATATCTTTAAGGAAAAGAGAGTGTTTAATGGAGCCTAAAAATTATACGGTTTCAAAAATTGAAGGCGAGTATGCTTATTTAAAGGAGGAGGAGAGCGGCGAAGAACTGTTTA
>CAZIBK010000076.1:0-7099 GCA_964537125.1 uncultured Oscillospiraceae bacterium | reverse complement strand
ATGTTCTCATAATATAAAACCCTTCTAAGGAGGAAACGGGGACAAAAATTTTTTAATTTTTTTTTTAATATCTTATGCTTTCCGCAACTCTGATCAATTCTTTTTTGGAAACATTCGCGGTTATTGAAAACATATAATCACCATCGCTCCATGTAACTAATTTAAATCCCTCCTTTTCGATATAAATTCCGTCGTAATCATTTATAACAATATCTTCAACCGTTGCACCCTCTGTATCTACATTGCGACGAATATCTTTATCAAATCTTGTGACGCTGATATAGCTGTCTTGTAACTCAAACGTAAATGTTACACTTTTTCTGCTCGGCAACTTCTCCGTCAGCTCAAACCCCAGCGGAAGATATTTTATTATTATATCATCGTCGGAATAATACGTTCCCTTGTCGCCGAATACAATTTCCATGTTCGGCTTTTCCGGGTCAAAGACATAATTTAAAAACTTTACCCTCCACGCCTCAACGCTTCCGATTGCTATGGCAAAGGCTGCAATCAGCACGACAAGCACACATGCGGCGCGTTTTGCTATTACCGCCGCCTTCTTTAATACAGCCTTCCTTCTTTCACGCCTGAAAAGCTTTTTAATTTTCGCGTCAAGCTCAGGCGAAGGCTTGTGTTTATCCGTATATTCACACTCTTTGCATTCTTCTCCGAGCTCCTCGGCTGCCAGCTCCGCCGCCTCCGTAAGGATTATTTCAAAAGCGTCGTCAAATGCTTTTTGCTTTTTATTCATGCTTATCCTCCTCTCCCATAAGCTCAATAATTTTCTTCTTTGCCCGCGCAAGGCGCTTTTTAACGGCCTCAACGCTGATTCCGCAAGCTTCGGCTATCTCCTCGCGGCTCATTTTATAGGCGTATTTCATCAAAAAAACGTCGCGGTATGCCGCGTCAAGCGCCTTTATTGCCTTTGTCATCCGCTCAACGCTATCCTTGTTTAAAACAATATTTATCGGCTCGTTTTCCTCTGCGCACATTTCCTCGCAGTAGCGCTCCTCCGCCGCGGCTTCCGTCTTCCGCCTGTTGTAAATATCTATCGCAATATTTCTGCAAATAATAACCGCGAAATTCCGCGTTTGGGGCGAATCGATTTCATCTATTTTATCTATGTTTTTTATTATCCGCTCCATAGCCGCAATTACCGCGTCCTCCGCCATGCCCTTATCCTGCAAAATTTCAAAAGCCGCGCCGTACATAAGCCCTCTGTATTTTTCAAACAGAATTTCAATCTTTGACGCCCCGTCCTTGCCGCAATTGTCAAACGCTAAAAAAATCATTTGCAAAACCACCTTCTTTTGCTATTTTACACCATATGCGGGCTTTGTTCAACAAAAAAATGCGCAAGCGGCATTTTTTCGCCGCCTGCGCATTTTCAGCATTTTTTAATTCTGCGGACTGCTTTCAAACACGTCCTCGCATATCGGTCTCATGCTCTTATCCCAGATGAACACCCTTATGCTGCCGCCCGCGTTAAACGAAACCTCCTTCGTCTCGCCCGATGCAAGGTCAATCGTTTCCATATCCGCCGCTGTAACCGTCGCCTCATCGTCAACGGAAACCGCAAATACCAAGACCTCCGTCATATCGTTCTTTGTCTTGTTCGTAAGAGTAAGCGTTGCGCTGTCCTCGTCGATTGCCGCCGCCTTAACGTCAATTATAACGTCCGGCGCCTCGATATATTCGCGAACCTTAAAGTTGTCGAAATACCAATACGGACCGCTGCCGCTATTGCTGCCGGTGTTGGTGGAGCCGCCGCTTCCGAGCCAATAGAAGTGGAAGTAAATATATCCGTCCTCCGGAGCGGTAATTGCAAATTCATTGGTCTGCCACGAGGTCGTAACGGATTCGGGCGTATGATTGTCCTTGCTGTCGTCGGCGCCCAATTCCGCCGTCTTTTGGAACGTCGTCCTTATCGAACCCGCGTTTGTTCCGTCAGTCTTGTGCTTATAGTCGTAGGAAACATAATATGTCTTTCCCGCTTCAACCGCTATGAAGTTTGACATGGAGCATAGCCCTGCGGTGCCGTCGTTCCAGCGCGTTCCGAGCGCGTAGTCGCCGGCTGTTATATTGCCGGTTTGATAGAGCGCCGCCTCGTTCGTGACGGCGTTCACCTTGTAGAACCAGTCCTCGCAAATGTCCTTAAAGTAGCCGTCCCCTCTCGGACTCTGCCATGTACCCCAGTCGAAATTGCCGTTCTCATCCTCAAATGAGCCGCTCGGCACAAGGTTGTCGCCGGAAGGAATAAATCTGTCGTAAACTGCCGTAACCGACAAATCCTCCGCCCCGTCAATCTCACATTCAAGAACCGATTTCTCGCTGTTCAGCCTGTAAAGTATGCCGTCAAGGAAAATCTCTTCATCGCACTTCAATATAAATATATCCGTTCCCGTGTTCAGAACCTCCGTCTCCGAAGGAATGACCGTCTTTCCGGAATCTGTCACATAGTTTATCGTAATTACGTCCGTTCCCTTTGCGTCAATTTCCGTAACAACCGGCTTATTCTCCGCAAGCGCGTGAATCTCGTCATTGTTCAGCGCCCTGTCAAAAACCTTTACGTTCGTGATATATCCGTCAAATCCGCCCGTAATCAGCCGATCAATATTTACGCCTTCAGCCTTAACCTTCAAGTCAACGAGAGCGTCGCGGTAAAGGGTGAGATATTCTCCGTCGTAGCTGAGAGTAATATTCACATATCCGTCATACTGCGTGAAATAGTAGTCGCCGTTCGTTCCGGTGCTGTAATATTTCCAATCGTCAGACGTGCCGTAAACATTCGGCGATACATAGTCCGCTCCGTTTATCGTAACCGCCGCCCTCGGGCGTACATCCGTATTTGTCGGACTGTACAGCGTCGGCATATTCTCAATCCTGAACGATACCCCTCCGAGGTCGAGCATTTCACCCTCGTACTCTCCGTCAAGGTAAATATCCGCCGAAACGGTAAATCCGCCCGCGAATTGCGCCGAATCGAGCTTTTCTGCGGTCTTGTTTTTCGTCTCCGCCGTTGAGGCAAACGCTCCGCCCAAATCGGAATAATTCTCCTCAAATACAGCGTCTTCAAGGTTTATCTCCTCCGACGGAAGCGGCACATTCGTCATAGCCGCCGTGGGATAGCCGCTCGGGTAACTCTTGTTCACCATCCAGTACTGATAGTCGCCGTTCATCCATATAAGCCTCAAATCGTCGCCCTCGGAGTTCGGAATGACAAACGGACGCACGTTGTTTTTCATTGAGTTCTTTGTAATCTGCTCAACATTGAGTATTTCCGTCCCGTCGTCGCTCATCGTGTACTTGAAAATTTCATACACACTGCCGAACACTCCCTCCGCGGGCTTTGAGCAGTATATGATGTTCGGATTGTCCGCATCTATTCCCATACCGCCGGAATAGCAATATTCCGTGTTTGATGAATGGAACTTGCCTCCCGCGTTTGTGAGGAAGGTCATCGTCCATTTTGAACCGTTCCACTTACAATAATAGTAGTCGTGGCTTGTCTTCGCGCTGTTTATCTTTACCACCGCGATAACGGGATATCCGTCCTTTGCCACAGCCACCTGCCACAGCCAGTCGCGTGTTCCGCTTTCGGGGCAATCCACTATAAACGGCTGCGATTTATCTGACTTGTTTACGTTATACGCCCCGTCCGCGATAACGGAAATCTGCTCTCCGTTTATATTCTCCAACGTCATGTTTTCGATATTGACCTGATTGAAATACAGCCAGTTGGGATCCTCATTGTCGGGATGTCCCGTCGTGTAGGACAGATATATTCTGTCCTTCCCGTTCGAGGCATACTTTGTATAAGGTCTTGCTCCCGTGGACTGCACCATCTGATACGGTCCGTATGTAAATTCCGCGTCCCCGTTTTCATCGGGGATGGATATTTTCGCAATCGTCGGATGCCAGCCTATGCCTCTCCAGCAAAGATATATGTTTTCCGGGTCGTCCGACAGCAGGAACGGCGAAGGATATGTCGTATTCGCGCTTGTTTTAAGGCACTTTTCCTCGCCGAGCGTCGTAAGATCTCCCTTTTCCTCCGTCACTCTGTACCAGAAGCAGGGCTCGTCCGTGTGCCTCGAATAGAACACCATTATCCTCTCGTCCGGCAATACCAAAAACGTCGGGTTGTTGTGGTCGTCAGGCTGAATATTGCTTCTTATAAGTATCTCGTCAACCTTATTTGTGATATTGTTTACCTGAGTTGCCTTTATGTTTCCGTGAACGTCGATATAGCCTATTATCGTCACGTCAATGCTTCCGTCGTCGCTCTTGTAGGAAATCGTCCTCGGGTCGGCGAACCAGCACCACGCGCCCTCGGCGCTCATCTCATATCCGCTGAAGGAGTCGCCGCCGTCATACTTTACATACGCGATTATAACGTCTCCCTCGCCGACCTTAACGCTGAGAGTGGACTTTTCCGCCGAATACGCGTACACATACCCGCCGTAAACTATATACGGCGTCGGTGTGCCGTCATATGTATAGCTCTCCCCTGCAAGAAGATTCGGCACCGTTTCCTCCGTCTCGTTGACGGGCTCGCCGTTTTCATCGTAGCAAACGGTTCTTACCGCCGCGCTTGTGAGCGTGCCCTCTTCAATCTTCAGCGTCGGCGCATATGCGGAATTGTAATCGTAAATCCTTATGCCGCCGAGGGGCGTTGCTATGCGGAACGTGACCTCGCTCTTTCCCTCTGCCGCCATTTTCACCACATAATCCGTGAGTGCGCGCGAGGCAAGCGTCACCGTTTCGCCGCTCGCTGTTTCGCCCGTCTGATTGCCCGTCTTAATTGCGCTCGTCAGCCCTACACATTCAAGCCCCGAAAGCCCGGAATTGCTTCCCGATGCGCCGAAGGCTTCCTTTCCGTCCGCAAGGCTCCATACTCCGTCAACGCTGTTTCCGTAAACGGCAAGCCTTACGCCGCTTGTCACCTGCTTAACGTTCTTTATCGTAAGCGAAAGCGTCACTCTCGCCGCCTTTGAATAGTCAACGTCCTCCGGCAATGTGAACGCAACAAGCGCGTTTCTGGGGGTGTTAAATCCCGTACCATCAAGCGTCGTCTGCTCCGTCACCGTTCCGTCCGTATCGACAAACTGCGACTGTGCCTGCCATCCGTCGGAACCGCCCGATGCGACAAGCACGTTGTCGCTCCCTGTCGTGTCATCCGTCAGCTTCCATTCGCTTGCGCTGTTGAAATACGCCGTGCGCACAGCCTTTATCGTGCTTCCCTCCGCCGCAAGTGTCACCGTCGGCATAGCGCAGAGCATCATGCAAAGCGCCAGCGCAATACTTAAAAACCTTTTCATCTCTCTTCTCCTTCATTTTAATTTAATACAGCGCCGCTGCATCCGCTTGAAACAAGCTTTGCGTAGCGTGCGAGGTATCCTGTTGTGATTCTCGGCTCTCTGGGCGTCCATTTTGCCCTTCTCTCTTCAAGCTCCTCGTCCGAAACAAGCACGTTTATCGTATTTTTCGGTATATCTATCTCAATAATATCGCCCTCCTCGACAAGCGCGATATTTCCGCCCACCGCGGCTTCGGGGGAAACATGCCCTATTGCCGCGCCGCGTGTCGCGCCCGAGAAGCGCCCGTCCGTTATGAGCGCAACGCAGTTGCCTAAGCCGCTTCCCATAATGGCTGACGTCGGGTTGAGCATTTCTCTCATTCCGGGACCGCCCTTCGGGCCCTCGTAACGTATTACGACAACCTCTCCCGGGTTTATCCTTCTTTCGTAGATTGCGTTCAAAGCGTCCTCCTCGCAGTCGAAAACCCTCGCCTTGCCCTTGTGGCTCATCATTTCGGGCGCTACCGCGCTGCGCTTTACGACGCATCCGTCCGGCGCGAGGTTGCCCTTCAGCACCGCAATTCCGCCCGTTGTGCTGTAGGGGTTCGTCACCGGTCTGATTATTTCCGTGTTCTTTATTTCATGCCCCTTTATATTTTCCGCAACGGTCTTGCCCGTGCAGGTCATAAGCGATGTATCGAGAAGATCAAGCTTTGAAATCTCGTTCATAACCGCCGCGATACCGCCCGCCTCGTCAAGCTCCTCTATATAGTGCGAACCCGCGGGCGCAAGATGGCAGAGATTGGGCGTTTTGTCGGATATCGCGTTCGCCATGTCAAGATGAAGATCTATTCCGCACTCATGCGCTATTGCCGGCAGATGAAGCATACTGTTTGTGCTGCATCCGAGCGCCATATCTATTGTAAGCGCGTTTCTGAACGCCGGCTCCGTCATAATGTCCCTCGGCTTGATATCCTTCTCCACCATGTCAACTATTCTCATTCCGGCGTCCTTCGCAAGGCGGAGCCTTGCCGAGTAAACCGCAGGTATCGTTCCGTTACCCGGAAGCCCCATGCCGAGTACCTCTGTCAGGCAGTTCATGCTGTTTGCCGTGAACATTCCCGAGCACGACCCGCACGACGGACATGCCTTGCACTCGTATTCGGACAGCTTCTCATCGTCGATATGCCCCACTCTGTACTCGCTCACCGCCTCCGACACGTTTGAATAGCTTATCTTTTTCCCGTTCATAATGCCCGCAAGCATCGGACCGCCGCTTACAAATATCGACGGAATGTTTACCCTTGCCGCAGCCATAAGAAGCCCCGGCACGTTCTTGTCGCAGTTCGGCACCATAACAAGCCCGTCAAAGGGATGAGCCGTCGCCATCGCCTCGGTGGAATCGGCTATAAGCTCGCGCGTAACAAGCGAATACTTCATTCCCTCATGCCCCATCGCAATGCCGTCGCATACGGCAATCGCAGGGAAAACTATCGGTACGCCGCCCGCAAGGGAAACGCCCTGCTTAACGGCATTTACAATCTTGTCGATATTCATATGCCCCGGAACAATCTCGTTGTACGAGCTTACTATGCCGATAAGCGGTCTGCCGATTTCGGCGTCGGAAAGCCCCAGCGCGCGGAGCAGCGCCCTCTGCGGCGCGGCGTTGACTCCCTTTGTAATTTTATCGCTTCTCATTGTGAACACTCCTTATTTTTAAATCCTTGTAAAGATTATACCATGTCTTCCCCGTAAAAGCAAGGGCTGAGGAGGCGATTTTTAAAAACCGCCTCCTCAGCCCCT
>CAZIBK010000075.1:2574-7107 GCA_964537125.1 uncultured Oscillospiraceae bacterium | reverse complement strand
ATGCCTTGGCAAAAGTTTTGTCTACAGTCTGAGCTGTAGAGCAGCTGACATAACAGGGTTTGTACGATTTGGGAAGCGGTTTTTTGCCGTTTCCCTTATTTTTTACCGATTAACATTTTACATTATGTTATAAATGGAAGGGTCGGGTAATAATTTAGAATAAGGGGGTGCGTAAATGAACGGGATAGAATTTCTGCGCGAAGCGATATGGAATTATATGTTTGTGCCGATGTTTTTACTGACGGGAATAGGCTGTGTATTTATCCGTTCGGGGAGAAAAAAGGAAGGAGAAATCCGAAAAAGCTCGGAGGGAATATCTCCGATAAGGACGCTTTTTATGAACCTTGCTTCGACAATAGGCACGGGAAATATAGTGGGCGTATCCCTTGCGATTGCGGCAGGGGGAGCGGGAGCGGTATTCTGGATGTGGGCGGCAGCGGCTTTGGGGATGTGCATTTCCTACACGGAGAATATGCTCGGGGTGACATACAGAGACAGAAACGACTATCCCGTTCCGTACATGCCGAAGACGTTTGCGTATGTTTTTTCAGTCTGCTGTGTACTCGGCTCGTTCGGGATGGGGAACATGACACAGTCAAACAGCGCAGCCGCTGCCGCAAAAAGCGCGTTCGGAGTCCCCGCATGGGCAACGGGCGCGGCAATGAGCGTTTTGGCGGCGCTGATAATACTTAAGGGGCTTGGCGGAATACTGAGGTTTACGGACAGATTCGTGCCGTTTATGGCGATATTTTATATAGCTTCCGCGCTGGCAGTGATAATTATATGCCGAGATTCGTTGGGAGATGTGATGAAAAATATTTTCAGAGAGGCGCTGTCCCTCAGAGCGATTACCGGCGGAACGGCGGCAACGGGAATAGCGCGGGGCGTATTTTCGGGCGAGGCGGGACTCGGAAGCACAGTGATCGTGTCGAGCCGCTCAAACGCAAAAAGCCCTGAAACTCAGGGCTTTGTAGGGATGATAAGCATTTTTACAGATACGATTGTAATGTGTACTCTTACGGCGCTTGCAATCCTTACAGCCAAAAGCGTGTCGGCGGCAGGAGCTTTTTACAAGACGCTGGGCGTATTCGGCGGCAGGCTGCTCAACGTGTCGATAATATTTTTCGCGTTCACCACAATAATAGGATGGTCGTACTACGGCGAGGTGTGCAGCAAATTCCTGTTCGGGGAAAGAGCGGAGAAGCCGTACAAGGTCATATTCGCGGCGTTTGTGTTTATAGGCGCCGTGACGAGGCTTGAAACCGTGTGGGCGGTATCGGACATTTTCAACGCCCTTATGGCAGTGCCGAACCTTCTTGCAATAGCGCTTGCGCTGCGCCTTAGGATTTTGAGAAAATGCCGTTTATAAGAGCCATTTTTTCCGGTATTTTTATAGACTGGGGACAATGAGTCATGCACTTGCCGCAGGAGACGCAGCTTGACGCGTGAGCCTTAGAAGGAAGGCTTTCGTAATGCTCGGTGAAGGATTTAATATCCTGCTCTACGGCGTAGTAGGTATTGTATATTTTAAATACGCCGGGGATATCAACGCCCATCGGGCAGTCCATACAATAGCGGCAGCCCGTACATGGGATGACGTCCTTTTTCTTATAGGCGTCGAGCGCGAGGGCGATTGTTGCGGCGTCGCTTTCGCCGATATATTCAAAGTCTGTCATTGTGGCAACGTTATCCTCAATTTGCTCCATGCTTGACATTCCGCTGAGTACGGTAAGTATGTTCGGGAAGGAGGCGGCATAGCGTATTGCCCACGAAGCGACACTTTTATCGGGACGCGCCGCTTTAAATATTTCGTTCGATTTTTCGCAGGGAGAGGCAAGAGCGCCGCCGCGAACCGGCTCCATAACAATTGTGGGAATGTGCTTTGCTTCAAGTATTTCGTACTGGCGCTTTGCGTTCTGAAGCTCGTAGTCGAGGTAGTTAAACTGTATCTGAGCAAAGTCCCACTCATATTTATCGGTCATTTCCTCAAGAAGAGCGGGGGAGTCGTGGAAGGAAAAGCCGATGAAACGGATAAGCCCCTCCGCCTGCTTCTTTTTCATAAAGCCGTAGAGGTCAAGGCGGAGCGCTTTTTCAAAGTTGGCGCGGTTCATGGAGTGCATGAGGTAAAAATCAAAATACCCCGCGCCCGTGCGCTCAAGCTGGATATTGAAGATGCGCTCAAAGTCAGAAGCGTCCTTTACCTCCCAAAGCGGCATTTTTGTAGCAAGAAAATAGGAATCCCTCGGATATTTTGACAGCGCGGGACCGATGAAGGACTCGGACTCGCCGTTGTGGTAGGGGAAGGCGGTGTCGTAATAATTTATGCCGTGGGAGTAGGCGTAATCGACAATTGCCTGCGCCTTTTCAAAGTCTATTTTTTCACCCTGACCTTCTGCTTTGGGAAGACGCATAGTGCCAAGCCCCAAAAGAGAAATTGAGTGAAGTCCGTTTTTAAATGAACGATATTCCATAAATAGTCCTCCTTGAACATTATATATTATAATTTTAACGCATGAGGCGGTTTTTGTAAAGGGGTACGCAAAAGTATTTTGAGTTTCCGTCCGCGCTGCATACAGCAGCCGACAGAAGCTGTTGAAGAAAATATCAGGAGGCGGCAATACTTTAATCGGTGCGGGAAGGGGATATTTCGGATGACGCCGCCGCGCTGATAATCAGTGCAAAGCTATGAGGGAAGCGGCACAGACGAGATTGGTTCGTCATTCCCGAACGGTATTTTTTTGTGACCTTTTCTGTATTCCTGAGGCGTACAGCCGACAAACTCCTTAAACCTTTTTGAAAAGTAGCTGAAGCTGTTGAAGCCGCAGCGCACGGCAATTTCTCCCACGGGGGCGTCGGAGTCCCGAAGCATACGGCAGCTGTTGTCAACGCGTATCCTCAAAAGGTATTCAAAGGGCGTTATGTGCATGGCGGCGGAAAATTTGCGGCAGAAATACCCCTCGCTCATATTTATACTCGATGCGATGTCTTTAAGTGAAAGGGGAAGGGCGTACCGCGCTCGGATAAATTCCATGGCGGAAATCATGTCGCCGAGACCGGAGCCGACGGAGGCGGAGTTTTTTTCGCTGTGCATAAAGCAAAGCCGCCACATTCCGAAAAGCTCCTCCTTTATAATAAGCTCTCCGCAGGGAGGGCGTTTTTTATTTATACCGTGAATGTGAACCGCCTTGTTCAAAACCTCTCTCTGCCAGTCGATTTCGCGGCGGTAAACGGCGGGGAGGGTTATTTTGTTTTCTTCCACGGGGCGCACATAGCTTTGGAAAATGAGATCGTTTTCGGCGCCAAGAAATTCAGGCGCGAAAACTATGGCGAAAAAGCGGCAGGGTAAAGGGTCGGACCTTTGCCCCAGATGAAGAGCGCGGGAATTTACGAAAGCTCCGTCTCCCGGGGAGAGCGCATACTCGGCGCCGTCGATAAATATATTCCCGTGTCCCTCCTCCAGCACGAGAAATTCAAATTCACGGTGAGTATGAGGGTAAAGCCGGAAGCCGTCGGCACAGTGCGTATCGTGGACGCCTATCGGGAAGTCGGGCGTTCCGTGGGGCATATTTTCGTATGTTGACATAGGCTGCCTCCGAAAATCAAAATAATTATAATTGTTGTCAAAATACTGTTAGACTTAAAGAAATGCTGTATAATATAATTATAATACAAGAAAATGCTGAAATCAATAGGGAAACGAGGAGGAGAATCAATGAAAAGGTTTATGTTTAAAGCCGCGGCGGCGATTGCGGCATTGGTTATGGCAGCGCCCTCGAGCTTCTGTATGGCGGCGGAGAGTACGGATGAAGCACTTCCCACTCTCACAATAGACATGACTGAGGAAACTCACGACATTATCCACGGAGCGGCGGGCTTCCTTTACGGAATAAGCAACGAGGGCGTTCCCGACGTGAATACGCTTACGCCCCTCAAGCCCAAGGTGCTGGCTACAAAGGGCGCTCTGGGTACGGAACACCCCTACGGCGACGCTTTGGACGTGGCGGAGGAATTTTTTGAAGCGGGCGGCTGTCAGGTACAGATGTATAACTCCAATTATTACGGAGTTTTCGGCGTAACCGCAGATGCGTACGACTACGGTAAGGTGCTGACGGAAATTATCTGCCCTGAGGTCGCGGCATGGAAAGATAAAATGCGCGGCAAATTCCCCGAAATCGATTCCATGCTTCAGTACATTCCCATAAACGAAGGCACTCCCGCCAATGTAAACGGCAGCTATAACTTCAATGCGGCATGGAAAATATATTACGACGCAATCAAGGCGGGAGATCCCAATGCCACTATAGTGGGACCGAACCACTCCTATGATCCTTCTTATAACGAATTGTACAATTTCCTGACCTTCTGCAAGGAAAACGACTGTCTGCCCGATGTAATAACATGGCATGAGCTGCAAACGTCGGACTTGACGCATCTTGAAACGGATTACGCGGACAACTCCATCGCCAGATACAGACGGGCGGCAAGAGACGCGGGCGTTGAAGAAAAGCAGGTGGTTATAAACGAATACGCCGA
>CAZIBK010000075.1:0-2474 GCA_964537125.1 uncultured Oscillospiraceae bacterium | reverse complement strand
ACGGCGTGCTTGCGGGAGGAAGTCAGGACGTTTTGTACCTCTCCTATGCCGGAGCCTACGGCGAGGAGATCCCCTTCGACAAAAAATACGAGGCGGAAGCGGCGGATTACAACGTTTTGGGCGCTCTTGAGGATACTGCGGTAAGTACAAAGGCGGACATCCCCTCCTACAGCGGAAGCGGCTATGCCGACGGACTCGATGTGAATCCCGTGGAAAACGGGGGCGGAATACGCTGGATAGTCAATGCGGACGAAAGCGGTCTTTACAATGTGCTTTTCCGCTATGCATCGGCTGAAAACGGAAGCATAAGAGTATATCTCGATAACACAAATCTTACATATGACAATTACGCAGTATCCGTTCCCGCTGCCGCCTCCGAAGGCTGGGAAACCTCGGGTACAGTGATGTTCCTGCGCAAGGGAATCAACATAATCGATATCGATACCGACTGCAAGGCGGCGGTGGACTATATGAGAGTTATCCGCTCGGATGAAGAGCTGTCTGCTGTGTATGAAGCGGAGGACGGCGAGGGCAATTTTAAAACGGCTTTTTCCGGAGATAAGGAATACGTTACGGAAATGCTTGCCGGCGGTGAGGAATATCTTGAGCTTACGGTGAACGCTCCGGCGGCGGGACTGTATAAAATGCAGGTGTTCCAGTCCAACAACGACCTGTGCGGCAGTCATTCCTACAATATTAAAATTATCGACCGTTACGCCTCCTTTGAGATAAACGGCGACAGGGAAAACGCAAAGCGTTATTTCTTCCCGAATTCCTTCTCGGATGACACCTTCCTTGAACGCACCGTTCCCGTTGAGCTGAAGGAAGGGGAGAACAAAATAAAAATTTACAACGACGACAGTTGGCACGTTTTTTGGGGCGGAACAACCTCCGAACCGGGTACCGACGAGCTTGTGAACTACACTCCCAATTTCGATAAATTTATTATAACTCCCGCGGTTATCCCTCTGACGGAGACCGAATTTAAAAACCCCGTAACCGTGTCCTCCACAAGCGGCGGTTGGATATATTGCGACAAGAACGAGGCTGCGGAGGGCGAATCGGTGAAGATAAGCCTGCTCCCGGAGGGAAGCATAAAGAAGCTTACATTAAACGGCGAGGATATAACCGGCGTCCTCACAACCGAGGACGACACTCTTTACACCGCGGAAATTACCGTCTGCGGCGATACGGAGCTTTACGCCGAATTTGTTCCGCCGAAGTCGGGGGATTATGAGGATCCGGGTGTTGTTCCCGATGAAATTTTGACAGTGGACGGCAAGCGGTATAAAATTATGAGTGAGAACCTTTTCTCCAACGGTGATTTCAAGGATAACAGCGGAGAGAACATGGAGCAGTGGTACACCGGAGTAAACAAAAACGGTCACCCCGCCGACGGCAGTTATCAGATACCGAAAATAAATTCCGACGGCAGTCTTGAAAATCTTGTGCCGCTTACGGAAAGCGGTCTCCTTACCACAGGGGGATACGAAAAGGACGCTCCCGACACATTCTATTACGGCGCGGACTCCAGCAAAAACTATCTGGTTGAACATATGAGCAGCGACTGGCACAACTGCGCATGGAACGGCGCTCACTCCCTTCTGGCATTCATTCCCGTCAAGACGGACACAAAGTATTTTTTCAGCTACAGCGCGTACAGCGTGAGCGGGCAGGCATCCGTTCGGTACGGAGCAATAAACATGGAAAGCTATGTTCCCGAAAGCTATAAAAGAAACGAGACGCTTAATTTCAGCGGTACGGGATTTGCAAGCTGTAATAACGGCGATGTTCAAAATGTGGGCGGAAGCTGGAAAACTTACGAAACGCTTATAGATACAGCCGACGGAGATTATTTCCTGTTTAACGCATACTGGCTGCAAATGGCGAATTACCTCTGCCTCGGGGATTTTCGGCTTTACGAGCTGTCAAGCGAGCCTTTAACGGAAATTACGGCGCTTTCCTCGCTTCCGACGATACGGCTTACGGCAGGGGATGAATTTACCCTTCCGCCGGAAACAGAAGCCGTCGACGAAAACGGAAACGGCGTTAAGCTGCCCGTAACGTGGCTGAACGGCGGCGGAGTTGACACATCTGCGGAGGGAGTTTATTCCGTGACAGGCTATGTGACGGTTCCGGAGGGCTACTATTACGGCGGCAGCATGTATGTTACGCAGAGGATTGTCGTTGCCGCCGCGGGCTTTCCCGCAAGCATCGATGAGCTTAAGCTGAACGGGGTTAAGGCTTCGGTGAAGGTTACGGCGTTAAATGCGGTAAAGGGCGTACTTTACGCCGCAGCGGACGATAAGGACGGGAACATTGTTCAGGTAAAGTCCGAGGCTGTGGAGCTTAAAGCCGGGGAAAGCGTAACGGCGGAGCTTGAATTTGAAACGGCGCCCCAAGGAATAAAATTTATGCTTTGGGGCGAGAGAGGCATGACGCCTTTGGCGCTGAAGCAGAGTATTTAGGGAAGC
>CAZIBK010000074.1:0-7110 GCA_964537125.1 uncultured Oscillospiraceae bacterium | reverse complement strand
CAGCCGCCGCATACAGCGGCGGCTGATTGATTTTTAAACAAGGAGGGAAAAATATGCCGTATGTAAGACCTCTGGCGGACAGAATACGTCCCGATGATTTATCCTTTGTCGTGGGACAAAAGCATCTTCTGGGAGAAGGGAAGGCGTTGTCGGGCATTTTGGAAAGCGGCAACATACCGAATATGATATTTTACGGTCCCTCCGGAGTGGGAAAAACAACTGTTGCGAATATTGCTGCCAAAAGAGCCAACAAGCGCCTTTACAAGCTCAACGCGACCAATGCCTCCGTCGCGGATGTGAAGGCTGTGGTGGCTGAGTCCGAGTCGCTTCTGGGCGTTGACGGGGTGCTTTTGTATCTCGACGAGATACAGAATTTTAACAAAAAGCAGCAGCAGTCGCTGTTGGAGTGCATCGAAAACGGTCGCGTGACGCTTATTGCGTCCACTACGGAAAATCCGTATTTCTATGTATATAACGCCATTCTTTCACGCTGTACGGTATTTGAGTTTCTGCCGATAGAGCCGAAGGACATTATGACGGCTATAGAGCGTGCGTGTACGATACTGAGCGAGGACGGAGAGGTTGTTCTCTCGGACGAGGCGAAGGAGCATATCGCAAACACGTCGTCGGGCGATGTGCGTAAGGCGCTCAACACCCTTGAGGTGGCGGCAATTTCAGCCGTGAGCGGCGAGGACGGAAAGCGGCATATCACCCTTGAAACGGTAGAAGAGGTGACGGGCAAAAAGGCGTTTCGGCATGACCGTGACGGCGATGATCACTACGATGTTTTAAGCGCCTTTCAGAAGTCCGTGCGCGGAAGCGATCCCGACGCGGCTCTGCATTATCTTTCAAGGCTGTTGACGGCGGGAGACCTGCAAAGTATATGCAGGAGGATTCTCGTAATGGCGGCGGAGGACGTGGGACTTGCATATCCGCAGGCGATAGTGATAACAAAAGCCTGCGTTGACGCGGCGCTGCAGATTGGTTTGCCCGAGGCGCGGCTGCCTTTGGCGGAAGCTGTGATAATGCTTGCAACGGCGCCTAAGTCAAACAGCGTGATTAACGCGGTTGACGCGGCTATGGGCGACATCGCGTCGGGCGATACGGGCGAGGTGCCTCTTCATTTAAAGGATTCGCACTACTCGGGCGCATCGAAGCTCGGCCGCGGCGAGGGATATAAATATCCCCACAGCTATCCGAACCACTATGTAAAGCAGCAGTATCTGCCCGATAAGATAAAGAATAGAAAATATTACGCCCCCGGAGATAATAAGATGGAAAATTCCTCCAAGGCGTATTGGGAAAAGATAAAGGGTCAGGATGAGTGAACAACGAGCCGCGGAAACGGGGCGCGCATAAAAATAAGCCTTCGTGGGAAAGATTTTAATATATCTTTCTTACGGAGGCTTTTTATGATCAACAAGGTTGAGATATGCGGAGTAAACACCGCGAAGCTGCCGATACTTTCGGCGAAGGAAAAGGAAGAGCTGTTCAAACGGATAGAAACGGGTGACAAAAGCGCAAGAGAAGAATTTATAAAAGGAAATCTAAGGCTTGTACTGAGCATTATAGGGCGGTTTTCAAACCGCGGAGAAAATGCCGATGATTTGTTCCAAGTCGGATGCATCGGGCTTATAAAGGCGCTTGACAATTTTGATACGGGGCAGGGCGTACAGTTTTCCACATACGCGGTGCCTATGATAGTGGGCGAGATAAGAAGATACCTTCGGGACTACAATTCGGTAAGGGTGTCGCGTTCGCTCAGAGATACGGCGTACAGAGCGCTTCGTATTAAGGAGCGCATAACCGGCGAGCAGGGCAGAGAGGCGACCGTAGATCAGATAGCAAAGGAGCTTGACAAGCCCAAAGAGGAAATAGTGTTTGCTCTCGACGCCATAGCGGATCCGGTGAGCTTGTACGAGCCGATATATCACGACGGCGGAGACGCTGTATATATAATGGATCAGATATCCGACGAAAAGAGCGATGATGATACATGGATAGAGCATATAACCCTGAAGGAGGCAATGGAGCATTTATCGGAAAAGGAGAGACAGATACTTGACCTCAGATTTTTTCGCGGAAGAACTCAAACAGAGGTGGCAAACGAAATAGGAATAAGTCAGGCGCAGGTTTCAAGGCTTGAAAAAAGCGCGATAAACCACATGAAGAAATACTGCGATTAAAGCCCCGAAAGGTCAAAGGAGGGTATAAAGCTTTCGCTTGCGGCGCCGCCCTCCTGAATAAAGGCGTTTGTTACGCCGAGGCGGGAGGCGAAGGTGACAAGCGAGCTGTACTCTCTCGCTGTGACGGTGCGCTCCAGATTCGGAAAGCGCGGAAGGGCGCGAAGGGGAGTATATTGATTCATAAGGCTTATATATATTGAATTGCCGTAACGCTCATAGAGGTATTTTACAATCATTTTTGCCTCGATAAGATGCCCCGGAAGGAGCAGATGGCGCACAATAACGCCCTCTGTCATAAGCCCGTTTTTAAATTTTGGCGAAGGGTGTAGGGCGACCATTTCGTCAAGAGAGGCGGAGGCATATTCAAAATAATCGGGAGCCGCGGAGTATTTTGCCGCGGTTTCCGGTTTTTTATATTTCAAATCGGTGAGATAAATATCGATTGTATCTGCAAGAGAGCGGATTATTTCGGGCTTTTCGTAGCCGCCGGTATTGTAGATTACGGGAATGTCAAGCCCCTCTGAGCGCGCAAGAGCGACAGCCTTTTTGATATGCGGTGAAAAGTGAGTGGGAGTTACAAGGTTAATATTATGCGCACCCTTGTGCCGGAGGGCGAGAAAAACCTCCGCAAGCCGGTCAAGAGTTATTTCCTTCCCTCCGCCGTTATGAGCGATGGAATAATTCTGGCAGTAGACGCACTTTAAATTACAGCCGCGGAAAAAGACTGTACCCGAGCCGTTGGAGCCGCTTAATGGAGGTTCCTCCCACATATGGAGAGAGGCGCGCGCGGCGCTAAGCCTGTCGGATTCGCCGCAAAAGCCTAAGGTCTTCCCTCTGTCAACCTTACATTCGCGCGGACAGAGGCGGCAGAAGGAGTATTCGCTCAATCCATCCATAAGCGCCGCGCCTTTCTTTCAATTCGCTCGCGGCGGAGAGCTTCTGTCTCTTTATCTATTGAAATATCAAGGACACTGCCTTCCTCAGCGCCTTCGGGAACGAGGGCGAGGGGAAGGTTAAAGCATGATCTGTCCTCTTTTTCGACTACCGCAAAATCGCCTTCAAAGCGGTCTATTGTTATTTTCATTGCTTCTCACACTCCCATGAATAGCTGTTTCCGTCTGTGCGGCAGATGACGGTGCCGTTTAAATCTGTTCTGTAAATAGTGACGCCCATGGCGTTGAGCTTATCGAGGGTTTCCTGATTGGGATGACCGTAGGAATTGCCCTCTCCGCAGGAGATAACCGCGTACTTGGGATTGACGCGGTTAAGAAAGCTTTGGCTTGAAGATGTGGAGGAGCCGTGGTGTCCGACCTTCAGAACATCGGCGGATACATCATATGTTATTTCGCTCTCGCTGCGGCTCTCGGCATCGCCCATGAAGATGAAGGACGCGTCGCGGTATTTCAAAAGTATAACGGCGCTGTAATCGTTGAGCGATGAGTAGTCTGTTCCGACAGGAGCGGCTATATCTATCGCCGTTTCGCCGTCGTTGTAAATATTTACTCCCGCCTTGGCAGTGCTTATAGTAAGAGATTTGGCTTCAATTGCGTCAAGAACAGACTCGAAGGTTTTCGTGTTTGCAACCTTTTCGGGCATATATATTTTGCCTATATCAAAGCTTTCTATGACGTCATCCAAGCCGCCGATATGATCCTCATGAGGATGGGTGCCTATGAGATAATCTATCTTGCTGACGCCTAAGCTTTGAAGGTATGCGACAACATCGTCGCCGTCTTCGTTATTTCCCGCGTCGATAAGCATATTTTCGCCGTTCGGCAGCTGTATAAGCTCGCAGTCCGCCTGACCGACGTCTATGTAGTGAACGGAAAGAGAAGCGTCCGAATCATAAAGCGCGGACGGTTCATTGCCGTTATCCGTAAGATTGCTCAGCGCCGAAAACGCCAGCCCGAGAATTACGAAAATTGACACAGCAAATATTTTTACGTTTTTCATATGCAAATCCTCCCTGTATTATAGATATTATACGGCATCGGGGGCATATTGTCAAAGCAAATTAGTGTTGCAATTGATATTTCGTTGTGCTAAAATGAGATAAGGAAGCGAGGATGTACGAGATGTCTAAAAGCAGTAAACCGAGAGAATCAATGATAAAAATACTACAGTCGACAGACACGCACCCCACCGCTGAATGGATATATCAAAGACTTCGGGAGGAGTTTCCGAGAGTGTCCCTCGCGACGATTTATCGCAATCTGAAAAAGCTTACGCAGATGGGCGTCATAAGGGAAATATATATGGCCGATTCATCGCGTTTTGACGCAAATATGAGCGAGCACTATCATTTTATATGCAGCAAATGCAAAAGGGTGATTGACGTTATCCCCGAGGGCGCACCGGTTGATTTTTCAACCCTAAGGAACAACGGGTTTAAAATTGATAATTATGTGTTGTCAATATACGGAACGTGTCAGTCCTGCAAAGAGGAGGAAGAGAAGCAATATGCGCAAAATTCTTGTGACGGCGTTTGACCCTTTCGGAGGCGACGATACAAATGCCTCAATGAAGGTGCTTGAGGCTCTTCCCGATGAAATAAACGATATCAAGATAGAGAAGCTTACGGTGCCGACCGTGTACAGCATTTGCGCGGAAAGGGCGTGGCAGGAGGCAAAAGCAAAGGATGTTTCCGCAATTCTTGCAATGGGGCAAGCGGGCGGAAGGGACGCAATTACTCCCGAAAAAAAGGCGCTCAACAAAGCGGACGCTGCCATTGCCGACAATAGAGGCGTTATTCTTAACGGGGTAAAGCTTGAGGAGGACGGAAAGGATGAATATTTCTCAACGCTGCCGGTGGAAAAAATGTCTGAGGCGGCAAGGTGTGCGGGATATCCGTCATATGTGAGCATGAGCGCGGGGCTTTTTGTGTGCAACAGTATGCTGTACGGTCTTTTGAAGCGCGCCGATGACGAAAACAGCTCTGTAAGATGCGCATTTTTGCACCTTCCCTTTGCAAAGGAGCAGGGAAAGGACGCTTTCTCGATGGAAGCGGGAGATATGGCAAGGTGCGTTGAGGAAATCATTAAATCAATTTTTTAGGAGGTTTTGACTATGTGCGGAATTGTAGGTTACATAGGCGAAAAGGAGGCGGCCCCGATACTTTTGGAGGGGCTTTCCAAGCTTGAATACCGCGGTTACGACAGCGCCGGATTGGCAGTGTTTGAAAACGGGAATATAAGAATAGAAAAGGCTGTGGGCAAGCTTGAAAACCTCTATAAAAAAACGGACGACGGCAAATTATTGTCGGGAAGCGTCGGCATAGGTCATACCCGTTGGGCAACGCACGGCAAGCCTACCGAGGCAAACGCGCATCCTCACCGCGGCGGCCGTTTTGTGCTTGTGCATAACGGAATTGTTGAAAATGAAGGCTTTTTAAGGAGCAAGTACCTCGGTGATGTTGAGTTCGCTTCGGAGACCGATACGGAAGTAATAGCATGGCTGCTTGATAAATTCGTCGAGTCGGGAGAGGATCCCGAAATGGCTGTGCGTCATCTCATTACCGAAATCCAAGGTTCGTATGCTCTTGCAATTCTTGACAGTGAAAATCCCAATGTTATGTATGCCGTAAAGAACAAATCTCCGCTTCTTGTCGGCAAGGGCGAGGGCTTTAACATGGTAGGCAGCGACGCAATGGCTATGATATCAAATACCGATCTCTTTTACGAGATAAACGATAAAGAGTATGCCGTTGTAACGCGCGAGGCTGTTAAGATATATACACAGTACGGCAAGCATCTTGACAGAGAGCCTTTCAAGGCCGATCTTGACCTTTCCGATACGGATAAGGGAATATATCCCCACTTCATGATAAAGGAAATTGAGGAGCAGCCGGCGGTTCTCAGGAAAATTATTCGTAAATACACAAACGCTGAAGGCGAGATTGTCGTTGACGATGATATAATCAAAGACCTGAGAGAATGCGACAAGGTTTATATAATTGCCTGCGGCACAAGCTACCATGCAGGTCTTGTGGGGAAGCAGTATTTTGAAAAAATGGCAAAAAAGAGGGCGGACGCGTATATAGCAAGCGAATTTGTGCATAATACGCCCATGCTTACGGAAAAACCGTTTTTCATTTTCATTTCCCAGAGCGGCGAAACCGCCGATTCGAGAAGCGTTATGGTAAAGGTTAAGGAAATGGGGTATAAAACCCTTACGATAACGAATGTAAAGGGATCTACGCTTTCCCGTGAGGCAAATTATACAATGCTTCTTTACGCGGGACCCGAGATAGCCGTTGCGTCCACAAAGGCTTATACGGCTCAGCTTGCGGTTCTTGCAATTTTGGCGGCAAAGACTGCCGATGAAGCGCCGATGGATTTAAAGTACGAGTTATCGGTTGTTATAAATGCGATGGAATCAATATGCGACGAGAGAGACCGCTTTAAATATCTTGCCGAGAAGTACCTTAAAGATTCGCGCAATGCGTTTTATATAGGGCGCGGAATGGATTATTATGTATGCCTTGAGGCGGCGTTAAAGCTGAAGGAAATATCGTATATACAGGCGGAGGGCTTTGCGGCAGGCGAGCTGAAGCACGGCACTATAGCTCTTATTGAAAAGGATACTCCCGTAATTGCGATTATAACCCAGGAAAACGTCAATCTCAACACAAGAAGCAATATAGAAGAGGTGGAGGCGAGAGGCGCAAAAACGTTTGTTATCTCGCTTCGTTCTCTCAGCTCTCATAATGACAAAATCGTTATCGATGATGTGCATGAGCTGCTTGCGCCTATTGTGGCTGTGGTGCCTACACAGTACATTGCGTATTACGCGGCGCTCAGCAAGGGCAGAGATATTGATAAGCCGAGAAACCTCGCAAAATCCGTGACCGTGGAATAATGATATAACGCCCGAATTTCCCTTAATCAAAGAGAAATTTGGGCGTTGTTTTAATAGAGGCGGAGAA
>CAZIBK010000073.1:0-7113 GCA_964537125.1 uncultured Oscillospiraceae bacterium | reverse complement strand
AAACGGAGCCGAACCTCGGCTCCGCTTGTTTTTATTCTACAGAAAGGCGGCACAGTACAGTTATGAATCAAAAGCTTAAAGAAAAAACACTGGAGTCCCTCTCTGCGGTTCTGCCGATAACAGGCATCGTTCTGATAATCAGCATACTTCTCGTACCGGTGGATTTGGGCTCTGTCTCCATGTTTCTCTCCGGCGCCGTTATGCTCGTTGTCGGAATAGGCTTATTCCAGCTCGGAGCCGAGATGGCTATGACCCCTCTCGGCGAAGGTATCGGCGTTCAGATTTCAAAAACCCGCCACATACTCTTGGTTGTTCTCATCGGGTTTGCAATGGGATCTGTTATCACCGTTGCCGAGCCTGATTTACAGGTTCTGGCGGAGCAGGTGCCTTCAATTCCAAACACAACTCTTATTCTCACAGTTGCTGTCGGCGTCGGCATATTTTTGGCTGTTGCAATATTGAGAATTTTATTTCAAATAAATCTTTCGCTTATACTTATTACAGCATATATCATACTTTTGATTGCGTCGTTTTTTACTCCGCAGAGTTTTCTCTCCGTTGCCTTTGACTCCGGCGGCGTTACGACAGGTCCTATGACCGTTCCCTTTATCATGGCTATGGGCGTAGGTCTTGCGTCTGTCCGCGGCGATAAAAACGCGGCAAGCGACAGCTTCGGTTTGGTCGCCCTTTCAAGCATCGGTCCCGTGCTTGCGGTGCTTCTTTTAGGCTGTTTTTACAATCCTGCCGATGCGGCGTATTCGGCGTCGGGCGTTGCCGAGGTTGCGACAGTGCGCGATGTGTTCAAGGCGTTTTTCCTTGAGCTTCCCCATTATGCGAAGGAGGTAGCCGTATCGCTCCTTCCCATTGTCGCGGTGTTTGTCGTTTTCCTGCTCACTACCCGCCGTTACTCAAGGGTTCAAGCAAAGAAAATCATAATAGGCTTCGGCTATACATATGTCGGTCTTGTGCTCTTTCTCTGCGGCGTAAATGTGGGGTTTGCGCCTGTCGGCTCTATCTTAGGGCAAGGGCTTGCCTCGCCGGCGCGGAAGTGGCTTCTCGTTCCCATCGGTATGCTGATAGGCTATTACATAGTCAAGGCGGAGCCTGCAATTCAGCTCTTAAATCATCAGGTTGAGGACGTAACAAACGGCGCAGTATCCGCAAAGTCAATGAACACCTGCCTCTCAATCGGCGTATCGGTCAGCGTCGGGCTGGCAATGCTGCGCGCCATTACGGGGATCCCGATTTATTTTATAATCATCCCCTGCTATATTATTGCGCTTGTCCTTTCAACCCGTGTTCCGAAAATGTTTGTAGGTATTGCCTTTGACTCCGGCGGCGTGGCAAGCGGACCCATGACAACCACATTCCTGCTCCCGCTCAGTATGGGCGCCTGCGAGGCGGTGGGCGGCAATGTTATGACCGATGCCTTCGGCGTGGTGGCGCTCGTCGCGCTCACTCCGCTGATTGCCGTACAGATAATGGGATTATTGTATCAATTCAAGCTGAAGAAGACGGAGAGATCCGCCCTGTCCGGGGCTTTCACTGCGGACGATTCCGACGATATCCTTGTTTTTGAGGAGGAAGACGAATATGACGAATAGCAGACAATCTTATGCCGTGATGTTTCTCATCACCAACACAAAGCTCACAAAAAAAGCCTCTGAAATGTTCAAGGCGGCGCATGTCCCCACGCAGTATCATTTTCGCGCTCGTGGTACCGCTACGAGCGAAATAATGGATGTTCTCGGGCTCGGTTCTGTCGAAAAGAATGTCATTATGAGCTTTATGCCTAAAATATTTGCGGATAAAATGCTCATAAAGCTTCAAAAAGAGCTGCATCTCGGTCTGCCAAACAGCGGAATTGCCTTCACTGTAAGCATATCGGGCGCCAACAGCAGAATGATTAAGATGATAGAAGCGCTGCGCAAAGATGAAAATGACTCATTAACTGAAAGGGATGGTTCGGAAATGTCGGAAAGCGGTTACACCTTAATAATGGCAATAGTAAATCAGGGCTGCAGCGATGACGTAATGGAAGCTGCCAAGCCTATGGGCGCTTCGGGCGGCACTGTTTTCCACAGCCGCCGCGTCGGAAGCGAAGAGGCTATGAAATTCTGGGGCATAACAATACAGCAGGAGCGGGAGGTCGTCATGATACTTGCCGAAAAGGAAGATAAAGTGCAAATCATGAAGGCGATAGTCGAAAAATGCGGTATGCAGACCAAGTCCCACGGCATAGTCTTTTCTCTCCCCGTCGACGGAACGGCAGGCTTGTTTTAACTTTATTCCAAATATCACAGGGCTGCGGCAAACTGTTTCCAAGGAATCATTTTGCCGCAGCCCATTTATTTCTCGTTTTTTATTCAATCGCAGGCTCTGCGCTTCGGTAAATCGGCTTCAGGCTTTCGCTGCTTTCCAGGCAGAACACCTTTATCTTTTCAGCTCCCTCCGACGGAAGCTCCGCCGTGCCGTTTGCGGCAAACGCCGCCGAAAGGAGCGTTCCCTCCGCGTCATAGGAGGCTGCTATTACAAGCTGCGAGGCGCCCTGCACCGTCACAATTATTTTTTCGCCGCTGCGTTTGGCTGTCGCCGTAAAGGGGCTTGCCGCAGCCACGGTATATTCTCCAAGAGCGCTTACCTTTGCGCCGATCGTATTTCCGTCAGCCGCCGTCGCAATTACATTGCCGTCCCCGTCAAGGAGGACATTGTACTCTCCCTCCGCCATCGGAAGAAGCGGAAATTCAAGCGTCACCTCGCCCGCCGCGTCAGCTTTTGAGGAAGAATATTGCAAAAACGAAACATCGTACCGAACCGCCGAGGAGTAACCGGGAAGCTCAACCGCCTCGCTTTCAACATTAAAGACCGACGAAAGCGGCGCATTCGCGCCCTCGCCCGCAGCGGTTGAAATCGTCACGCCGTTCGATGAGGCGGAATAAGCCTTATCATATCCGTCACGGTTGATTTCGGCAAAGAGCTTGATATATTCCTCCGTGCCGACGACCGCGTCATTCACCATCACAGTCGGGAGCTTCTTTAACCATTCTTCAAATTCATCCTCTTCAATAAGCTTCGGATTTGAATCCGCCGCGCTTGACAGAATGTTCGAGCCCTCATACATAGCCTGCATAATTCTGTATGGCCATACGGCTGTCAGATTATCAACCTGCGTCTGAATGGCAGTGAGAAGCGCTTCATAGGTTGCGGGCGTACTTTCGTAATATGAATAGAGATAACCGTCTCCGCCGCCCGCCGCTCTTCTGCTCGAAGCGCTGATAAAGTGAGCGCTTTGAGTATTCTGCGAGCCGCTTTGCCCGAAGCATACAACTGCGGCATGCTCGCCGTTATCCGTCATCTTTGCCCAAGTTTGACCCGAAGGCGAGACTGTCGCGTCAACCATATACTCTCCCACGCCGCAGCTCACGAGCACATTGTATAAATCCGTCCAGTTCTGACTTGTTGACGCGCCCTGGGTTCCCGTTGAATCGAGGGCGTTGAAAAGCGACTGAAAGTCAAGCACAATCACTTCTCCGGGGTTTTCCGCACAAAAATCGCGGATGGTGTAAAGCACGGTTTTAAGCGGCTGAGCAAGCAGCCCGTGCGCGGTATAAAACTCGCCCGCAGTACCGGGATAGCTCTTTTTATTGTACGTCTCTGTTGTGTCGGAAATTGTAAGCCGCACGTCAAAATACCGCACCCCCGCGTTAAGCAAATCATATGTTCCCGCGCTCTGAGTTTGAGATATTGATTTTACCGTGCCGCCGAGATAAAGCGCCCACTGCGACCCCGAATCTCCCGTTATGGCGGCGGCAACGTCGCCGACAGAGCTTATCTTGCCCGTAAATGCGTCGTGCGCGCCCAAAAAATTCATATCCTTCACCGAAAGCGACGGATCCGAAACATTGTTTCGCGTAAACCATGTGCCGAGCGTTTCCGCGTTTTTGACATATGTAAGGGTATAGGTCGTTCCTTCCAATGTATAATCCTTAAAGACATACCCGTCAATATGCGGCAGAGTATAATCCGGCAAAAAATTAAACGCCGGAAGCGCCTCCGCCTTCGCGGAATCTGCCGTGACATACTCGTTCTCACGCTCTACCCCGTCAAACACTACCGTATATATTACATTATCCGCCAAAGCGCCCGCCGCCGGCACAATCGTCATAATCATCGCCGCCGCGGCAATCGCAGCAATTTTTCCGAACCTCATAACAGTTTCCCTCCTGATTTTATCGTTATATTTTTATTTTAGCTTAATTTTCTCCAAAAAACAACCCTTAAAACGCAAAACATAAGCATTGAACATCTTTATTTCATAAAAAGTTCACTATTATACCCCTTGCATAATATGTTGATTTCTGTTATAGTGTTTGGTGAACTGGAGATGATTTTTTGAAAAAGGATAAAAACAATAGTACAAATTCTCAGCAGCATATAACCTCTATCGGCGGCAGCGCCGTTATGGAGGGCGTGATGATGAAGGGTCCCAAGGAAATTGCAACCGCTGTCCGCAAGCCCGACGGCGAAATTGTTATCGACAAGCGCGCCGTCGGAAGCCTTGTTACAAAATACCATGTAAATAAAATTCCGATTGTCCGCGGCGTTTTCGCTTTCTTCGATTCGCTCATATCGAGTATGCGCGCCCTTATGTACAGCGCCGATTTTATCGATATCGAGGGCGAGGAGGATGAACAGGAATCCAAGTTTGAAGCATGGCTCACCGCAAAGCTCGGCGATAAAATGAAGGACGCGGTAATTTATTTTTCCGTATTTATAGCCGTCATTTTCTCGGTAGGTCTCTTTATGCTTCTTCCCTACCTCTTTGCCAGGTTTTTAGGCATATTCATCAAAAGCGGCGTAATAAAAACACTTATCGAGGGCGTGTTTAAGGTTTGCCTTTTCCTCGGATATATTATCCTTGTTTCTCAGATGGAGGATATAAAAAGGGTGTTTCAGTACCACGGCGCCGAGCATAAGACTATTTTCTGCTATGAGGCAGGGCTTGAGCTTACGCCCGAAAACGCAACAAAGATGAAACGCCTTCATCCCCGCTGCGGCACAAGCTTTCTTGTGTTCACAATGATAATCAGCATAATTCTTTTCTCGCTTGTTTCCAAATACTCCTGGGGCAATCCGCTTATCGGCGTTGGCTTGAGAATACTTCTTCTTCCCATTGTCGCAGGCGTGTCTTATGAAATAATCCGCTGGGCGGGCAGGAGCCAAAACCCCGTTGTATGCCTTCTCAGCAAGCCCGGTCTCTGGCTTCAGAGAATCACAACCCGTGAGCCCGACCTTGACCAGCTCGAGGTTGCCATCGCGGCAATGAAATCTGTTCTTACGGGCAACAAAGAGGATGATAAATGGTGAGCATAGTCAATAAATACTACGGTCAATTATCCGCCTTTTCGGAAACGCCCTTGCAGGATGCAAGGGCGCTTTTGTCGTATGCGGTGGGATGCGACCCTCTCCTTCTTTGGCGTGAGCTGACTGACAGCGAGGAGGCAAAAATGGCAGACTTTGTTGAGAAACGCAAACGCGGCATACCTGTTTCGTATATAGTCGGCGAAAAGGAATTTATGGGTATGCCGTTTTCGGTAAACGAGCATACCCTCATTCCCCGCCCCGATACGGAAATAATAGTTGAGACTCTCATCGACATTTATAAAAATAAGGCTCCGAAAATACTCGACCTCTGCTGCGGCAGCGGCTGCATAGGCATAAGCCTTGCGGCATTCCTCCCCAAAGCAACGGCTGCAATGGCTGATTTATCTGCCGAAGCCCTTGACGTCGCAAACAAAAACATCCTGCGCCATGGCCTCGCCCGCCGCGTCACTGCTTCGCATATGGATGTGCTGACCGACGAAATCCGCGGCACATACGACCTTATCGTTTCAAATCCCCCTTACATTGCATCGGAAACCGTCAAAACCCTTGAGGTGTCAAAGCACGAGCCGATTTTGGCTCTTGACGGCGGCTCCGACGGGCTTGTCTTCTACCGCGCCATAATTCCCAAGGCGTATTCCGCCCTCGCTCCCGGCGGCATCCTCGCCTTTGAAATAGGCTATGACCAAGGCGAAGCTGTTACCTCCCTTATGCGCGGATATTTTTCCGAGGTTTCGCTCAAAAAGGACTACGGCGGCAATGACCGCATGGTTTGGGGCGTTAAAAAATAACTCAAACGGGCTACGACAAAATCATAACAGCAAGTGAATGACAAATCGGATTTTGAAAGGGCAAAAGTGAAAACGATAACGTGTTGCTGCCTCATAGCAAACAGCACATAATTTCAGCGAAGCATACTGTTGACATAACGGAAGAACCCGCACGGTTCAGCCTCCGAACGCCCAAAATTTCAGCACCGCAAGGCTCTCTCTTAAGTAGCACGGCACAACGCTGTACCATTTCAGCCCCGCGTGATAATGGGTGACATTTTCAAGCCCCGCATCCTTTGCTATCCCAACTGCGCGGTATATGTGGAAGCTGTTCGTTACAACCGTAACGGAATAGCCCTCTTTGAACATTTCATCCAGTATTTCCTTTGAAAACGCCATATTGTCAGCCGTACTGTGCGACCTGTCCTCTTTTATTATTTTATCCTCAGGCACACCGAGCGATATAAGGTATTTTTCCATAGCCTCGGCTTCCGATATACTTTCCTGAAAGCCCTGTCCGCCCGACACTATCACATAGGCGCCGGGGTTTTTATCGTAATACCTTTTTGCCGCGCGCAGCCTCATTGCAAGGATCTGAGACGGCGTTTCCCCGTGTATTCCGGCTCCCAATACTATAACAGCGTCCTCGGTATATGCGGCATTGTCAATCTGCCCGTATAAGGCAAGGAAGCCCGCAAAGAGCGCTTCAATCAATATTACCGCCGCAACCGCGTATCTGACGCCCTTTGGCGCCTTTTCTTTTATCTTTCCGTAAAAAGCGCCCCAAAGAAGGAAAAACACCCCCGCAAGGGCGGTAAGCGCTATGCCCAAGTTGAAATTTGAAAAAACAGCCATTGCCGCACCGTTTGCAAAAAGCCCCGCTCCGATTAAAAGCAAAATAAATCGCATATTTATCGCCTCCTGCTATAGTATAGCACGGAAAAACTTTATTTACAATATC
>CAZIBK010000072.1:0-7215 GCA_964537125.1 uncultured Oscillospiraceae bacterium | reverse complement strand
TTCACGCGCTTAAACGGTGTGATAAGATAGTATCCGTCGCAGAAATCCCTTGCCGCCTCCGCCGCACGGACTGCAACCTTTTTCCCTATCCGCTCCGCTTCCTCTCGGTTTTTTCCGCGAAACATTTCAATGATTCTTTCATCTACCGTTATTCCCGCTATTTCGCTGTTCATATACAGCGCGTTTCTGTAGCTTACAACCGGCATTATGCCGCAGAGTATTTTTGCTTCAAGCTCTTTATGCGCCCTCTTCAGGTTTGCAAGCGCGTCTTCTGTCATAAGAGGCTGGGTTAAAAAGACTTTTGCGCCGTTTTCCTCCTTTTCTTTTGCAAGCTTAAGCTGTATATCGAAATTTTTGGCGTTTATGTTCAGCGCCGCACAAATATTCATCGGCGACGAAAAAACCGTCTCGTTCAGAGATGAAATAAATTTTATAAGCATCCTCGAATTAAAATTAAACACGCCCTTGACCTCGTCGCGCCTGTCGTTAGGGACAGGGTCGCCGGTAACCGCGAGTATGTTATTCACGCCCTCTGAATTAAGCCCCAGGAGGAGAGCCTTTATGGCGTTTATGTTGCGGTCGCGGCAGGTCATATGCGGAAGCGCGTCTATCCCCATTTCACGCTTGAGTCTGCAAGCAAGGATTGAACTGTCCATACTCGGGCGCGCAACCGGGCAGTCTGCTATTGTAATTATATCGCAGCCCGCTTCTTTCAGTTTCACCGCTCCCGAGGTAAAAAATTCCGTATCCATATCCTCCGGCGGGTCAAGCTCAACCGCGATAACTCTTTCTCCGCGAAGAAGCTTTTCCATGAACGGATTGTCTGCCTCAGAGCGCATTTTCTCAGCCTCGGACACGCGCCTGTTTTTTTCACGCCGCACACCTTCTATGCCGCTTTTTGCACACGCCGCTATGTAGTGCGGGGCTGTGCCGCAGCATCCCCCGATTATCGCCGCGCCGTTTTTCACAATATCTCCCGCAATAAGGGCAAAATACTCCTCGCTGCTGTCATAGGCGGTCCTGCTTCCCAAGACCGTCGGATATCCGGCATTGGGCATTACCGAGAGGTATTTTGACGTTGATATTTTTTTCGCAAGGCGCAGCAAATGGTTAGGGCCGCTTGCACAGTTCATGCCTACCGCATCAACCGCGTCGCATTCCTCCGCCTCATGAATAAGCGACGTATAAAAACGCCCCGTTTTCGTATATCCGGAAGGCGATACCGCGTAAGAGACTATTATAAAGCTCTCGGGATTTGCCTTCTTTATATACTCTGCGGCTTCGAGAACGCAGTCGTTGTCGGGAAGCGTTTCAAACAGGAAGTTTTCCGTTCCCTCGCTGAGGAAAACGTCAATTACGGCAATATAACGGTTCTCTTCGCTGTTCTCTCTTTCCGTCGGTCCCATATCGGCAAAGACAAACGCCGTATCCCCCGCGGCTTTTTTTGCGCTTTTGCACGCCGAGCGGATACACGCCTCGCTGTCCGCCGAAACGGAAAATGTGTTTGTTTTTATCGCCTTCGCTCCGCTTTTTATATATTCTCTGTGAATCTCCTCTATCAGCTTCGGGTTTGTAAGATTTGCCTCTTCGCACATATTTGCGTCAAGATGCGTTTTCGATGCAAAATATGTCCCCATGCTTCCGTCAAACAGAAGATTCCTGTCCTTTAAATATTCTCTTACCTTCATCCCAACACCTTTTTCGCAATATCCGCGGACGCCTTGGCGTCCTTCGCGTAAAAATCCGCGCCTATCGTCTTTGCATAGCTTTCCGTAAGCACCGCGCCTCCGCACATAATGCTGCATTCGTGACCGCTTTCTCTGAGAGCCTTTATCGTCTCCTCCATGCTCTTTAAGGTAGTCGTCATAAGAGCCGAAAGCCCCACAAGCTTTATGTTCTCCTTTATCGCGCACTCAACTATCGTTTCGCTCTTTACATCACGCCCGAGGTCTATGACGTCGTAGCCGTAATTTTCAAGTATTACCTTTACGATATTTTTCCCTATATCGTGTATATCTCCCCTGACCGTCGCAAGGATTATCTTCCCCTTTTTCACTCCGCCGCTGCCCTTTGCCTCAATTGACTTTTTTATCACCTCAAAGGCCTCCTTTGAGGCGTTGGCGGCGTTTAAAAGCTGCGGCAGGAAAAACACTCCCTTTTCGTACCTTTCCCCCGCCTCGTCAAGCGCGGGAATAAGATGCTTGTTGATTATTTCAAGCTCGTCCTCCTTCTTCAGCAGCTCCGCACAGATATGCGCCGTCTCGCTTCTAAGCCCCTTTAGGATGGCGTGCTCTATTGTTTCCTCGCTTTGCGCGCTGACAATCTCCTTCGGGGCATTACTCATTTTTTCGGTATAAATATCACAGTTGGCGTCTCTTCCCGACAGCGCGCCGTAGGCGTACACTGCGCCCATCATCGCTCTGTCGTTTGGATTTATTATCGGCAAATCGAGCCCGTATTCCATCGCAAGGGTTAAAAATGCGCTGTTTACGGTCTTTCTGTCGGGCAGACCGAACGATATGTTCGACACTCCCAGCACGGTTTTGAGCCCCAGCTTTTCCTTCACATATTTTACCGTATTGAGTGTTTCATACACCGCGCTCTGCTCCGCCGACACCGTGAGAGTCAGCGCGTCTATGAATACATCCTCTCTCTTTATCCCGTAGGAAAGCGCTGTATTCAATATTTTTTCGGCTATCTCCGCTCTTTCCCGCCATGTTTTCGGTATGCCGTTTTCGTCAAGGGTAAGCCCCACAACCGCCGCGCCGTACCTTTTTACTATCGGCAAAACCGAGTGAAGAACCTTGTCCTCCCCGTTTACCGAATTTACAATCGCCTTGCCGTTATACACCCTCAGCCCCGCTTCAAGCGCCGCGGGAAGCGACGAATCAATCTGCAGCGGAAGCTCCGTCACGCTCTGCACCGCTTTGACTGTCCTCGCCATTACAGCCGCCTCGTCTATGCCCGGCACGCCTACATTAACGTCAAGTATATCCGCTCCGCCCTCCGTCTCGGCAACGGCGGTGGAAAGCACATAATCCATGTCCCCCGCGGCGAGAGCCTCGCGCAGAGCCTTTTTGCCCGTGGGATTTATTCTTTCGCCTATAACGCGCACACGGTCAATTTCAACTGTTTTCGACGGCGTGCATACAATGCTTCCGCCCGCCTTTTCGGCTTCCTTTCTTGAAAGCGAGGCAAATTTGTCTCTTACGCATTTAATATATTCGGGCGTCGTGCCGCAGCATCCGCCCACAAGCTTTACCCCTATTTCGGCATATTTTTCCATTTCCTCGGCAAACTCCTCGGCAGATATATAATATTCTCCCGTTTCAGGGTCGGGCAGACCCGCGTTTGCCTTTATGATAAGCGGCGCCGAAGAATATTTTGCCGCCGCCTTTGCAATGGGGAATATTTCATCGGGCCCTAACGAGCAGTTTATTCCGAGAGCGTCAATCCCGAGCGGCGGAAGCGTTACCGCCATTGCCTCCGGCGTACATCCCGAAAATGTGCGTCCGTTTGCCTCAAAGGTCATCGTCACAAATACCGGAAGGGAGGTGTTTTCCTTTGCCGCCAGAACTGCCGCCTTTACCTCATAAAGGTCCGCCATTGTCTCAAACACTATAAGGTCGCAGCCCGCCTTTTCCCCCGCGATGACCTGCTCCTTATATATGTCGTACGCCTCTTCAAATCTGAGTGAGCCCGAAGGTTCAAGCATCTCTCCGATAGGCCCTATATCAAGCGCCGCAAGCGCGCCGTATTCGTCAGCCGCCCTGCGCGCCTCCCTTACATTCGCCTCTATAACCTCGGAAACGCTTTTCCCCGTCCCTTCAAGCTTCAAACGGTTTGCGCCGAAGGTGTTTGCGTATATGATGTTGCTTCCGGCTTCAAGATACAACTTGTGTATGCCGTATATCGCGTCCCCGTTCGTAAACGCCAGAAGCTCGGGTCTCTCCCCTGCTTTAAGCCCGCTCTTCTGAAGCATTGTACCCATCGCCCCGTCAAGGAATACAAATTCATTTTCGAATATTTTATCAAGTTTATTCATAGCATGTAACTCCCCTTTTACGGAACTCGCAGTCTGAAAATCTTTCACAGCCTTCGCAGCCGGGTCTTCTTTTTTCCTGCTTTTTTTCCGAAACTCCTATCAGCGCCGTTACCGACTTTGTCGGTTCAAGCAGCATAGAGCGGTTAAGGCAAAGACCTATCCGCTTCTGCGTATTCAATATATCGGGAAAATACTTTTGTGACGCTATGGGCAAATCTCCGTAACCCGGGCTGAAGCGCTCCGTCAGATAAAGCCCTCTCGCCTCATATTCTTTTTCAAGATATTTACAATAATTGTCGCAAACGTTTTCTATTGCGCCCGATGCGCAGGCGTCGCATATAACCGCGTCGGCCATGTTTACAGCCGAAAACCTCCGTATAAGAGCGTCTACGGCGCTTCCCAGCGTTGCCGCCATAAATATGCACTCTCCGCAGTCCTTCAGATGTTTTTTTATATCCTCGCCTTCAAATACCGCCGCCGTTCTTTCAAATACGAGCGGATCATTGCACTCTATCCTCCGCACTATGCGGCAGACCTTCGGAAGCGCGGCGTCCATGACCGTCTTTTCTATTTCGTCTATCCTTTTGCGGTATTCATCGCCTATATCTCCGCCTCTGTAGCCGAGATACTTCAATACCTCGTTCCTGTTCACTCCCGTAAGCCAGTTCAATACGCCTCATCCTTACTGTTTTTTCTGCAGCTCCTTCTTTGCCTGCTTGCCGACCGCCACATAACAGTTCGCCACCGCGCCGTCGGTCGTCACGGCGCTTATTACGGCAATCCCCTCGCCGACCGCGACTATCCTGCCGTATTTTACAACGGCAATTGCCTTATCGGTCGTTTCCCATGTCACATATGTGCCCTCGGGCTCGTTGCTGAGCGTGACTGTAAGCTGATAATCCTCTGCAATATCGAGATATACCTTCGTATCGCTTATAACTATACTCGACTGCGCTCCCGGAAGCGGCTGAGGTATTGATACCTTTTCCTCTTCTTCCGCCGCGCCCGTCGTTTCGGCAGCATCTTCCTCCGTTGCGCCTTCAATCGGATCCGCGTCGGACGGAGCGTTCTTTACTCTTACAATACATTCCCCGTGAACCCCGTTTACCGCCGTTGCCGTTACCGTGGCGGTTCCGTTTGCGTGGGCGGTTATGTATCCGCCGTCATCCACCGTTATAATTCTCTCGTCTGAGGACGACCACATCAGCTTTTCATTTTCGGAGGAAGGCGTACACGAGGCTTTGAGCAGCGCCGAATACGCGTCGCTGTAATCAAGCGTTATGTCAGATGATGAGGAATAATAGCTTGTCACCGTTATTTTTGTCACGCTTGACACGCCCGCCTTTACCGCCACTATACAAGTCATAGTCGCGTCTCCGTCAATACGCGCCGTCACTGCCGCGTTTCCGATGGAAACCGCGCTTACCTCGCCCGTATCGGTAACGGCGGCAACGCCCGGATCGCTTGACGACCATATGACGTCGCCCGTATAATCGTTCACACTCAACGCCGCGGTTTCGCCCATCGTCAGCTCAATGGCGGACGCGGACAGCGACGCCTCGACGCTCTCCTCCGATTCTCCGCAGCCCGGCAGAAACGCCAATGCCAGCATTAGGCTCAAAATTTTCAAAAAACGCTTTTTCATAACGCACTCCCCCAATTTCCGCTTTTTCGCAGTCAATTCAAACTCCGTCATTAACCTTATCCTCGAATTCTCAATACGGCGCAAGATCGCGCGCCTCCTTATGTTCGACTTTTTTCTGCCGCTCACAAATAAAGATGCGGGAATGTTTCCGCATTACAATATGACATACTGTTTTCCATCGGTTCTTTCATTGTTTTATTGTAACACAGATAAATCTATAAATAAAGCATTATTTTATCTCCCCGCGTAAATAATAAAGAGGCATCAATCTAAAAGGAGAAAAATATGCTTCGATTTTTAATCTTGTTTCTTACGGGCGCTGTCGGCTACAGTATGCTCGAAATAATATGGCGCGGCTACACTCACTGGACAATGTTCGTTTTGGGCGGATTATGCTTCTTCGCTCTGTATAACCTTTTCGGTCTTCTCGGCGCGGCTCCCGTCCTTATAAAGGCTGCCCTTGGCGGCGCGCTCATAACAGCTGCGGAATTTGTTTCCGGCTATATAGTCAATATACGCCTTCACTGGAATGTCTGGAGCTACGCGTATATGCCCCACAACTTCATGGGGCAAATATGCCTCGCGTACTCGCTTCTTTGGGCGGGATTATGCGTTCCGCTGTCGTATCTCTGCGCCTTTTTCCGTCATTATATCGGCTAAAGCGGCATAATCCTCAATTGAAAGCCTCTCTCCGCGCACCGTCTGATCCTTGCCGAGCGCCTCTATCGCCTCCGCAACAAAGCTCTTGCTTCCGAAAAGACCCGCGTTTGAAAGCGCGTTCGCAAGGGTTTTCCGCCTCTGCGCGAACGCCGCCTTTATCAGCGCGAAAAACATTTTTTCGTCCTTCGGCGAAACTCGCGGTTCGGAAAGCATCGTCATTTCAACAACGGCGCTGTCAACCTTCGGCTGCGGGATAAACCTTTCCTTCCCCACGTTAAGTATTACCCTTGCATCGGCTCTGTACTGTACGCCAAGCGTCACCGCGCCGTATTCCTTGCCGCCCGGCGCCGCGCAGAAGCGCTCGGCAACCTCCTTTTGCACCGTTATGACTATTTTCTTAAAGCCGTAGCCTCCTTCAAGCAGCTTCATAACTATCGGCGTTGTTATATAATACGGCAGATTTGCCGCAACCGATACCTCTCCCGAAAATTCATCCTTTAATATTCGCCCGATATCCGCCTTCATGCAGTCCTCCCAGCGGACGGATATATTGTCAAATCCGAGCAGCGTTTCCTTCAAAACCGGTTCAAGCCTTTTGTCAACTTCAAGCGTTACCACCTTTTTCGCTCTTTGCCCGAGAGCCGCCGTCAGCGTCCCAAAGCCCGGTCCTATCTCCAGCACTCCGTCGGCGCCCTCCGCCGCAGCGGCGGATATGGCGTCTATAACACTGCCGTCCGTCAGAAAGTTCTGCCCCATATCCTTTGAAAACCTGAAATTGTGCCTTGCGCATAAATATTTTATAACCGCTGTATCAGTCAAGTCAAGCATCTGTCCTTTACCCCTTTACGCCTTTTACTGTCCTTTT
>CAZIBK010000071.1:0-7266 GCA_964537125.1 uncultured Oscillospiraceae bacterium | reverse complement strand
AACGTTATCCGGCAGTTTAACAGGCGCTGCATTACAGTTACATTCTGACTCCGGCATACCGCCCGCATATGTATATTTTGAGGTTTGACCAAAAGGCGTCATATTGGTGCAATACCCGCTCTTTTTACCGTAAGACCTTCAAAGCGTCAACAACATTCAGCCCCGATGTTTTTATTTGCACACTGTTATTATTTTTCCAACGTTTCGTTCATGCTCCCGGTTCGGTAGCCTTTCAAATCAAGGGAAACGTATGTAAAGCCGAGCTTCTTTAAATAATCATACACATTATCGCATACTTCCATCATCTTTGAAAATTCATCGCGGGCTATTTCTATCCTTGCCATTGAGCCGTGTATTCTCACACGCACCTGCTTAAAGCCCAAATCTATAAGAAACTGCTCCGCCTTATCCACCATGCCGAGCTTTTCCTCCGTTATCGTTTCACCGTAGACAAACCTTGACGACAGGCACGCAAAGGACTGCTTATCCCATGTCGGAAGCCCAAGCTCCTTTGAAAGGGCGCGTATTTCCGCCTTTGTCATGCCTGTTTCCCTCAAGGGGCTTTTTATGTTTTGCTCTTTTACGGCAATAAGCCCCGGGCGGTAATCGCCCTCGTCATCCGCGTTTGAGCCTTCGATGATATTTTCAATTCCGAGCCTTTCCGTCTCGCCGCGAATTTTTTTAAAAAGCTCGGTTTTGCACAAATAGCAGCGGTTTTTCGGGTTTTGGGCAAAACCGTCTATGGAAAGCTCCTCGCTGTCCACGAAAATGTGTTTTATCCCTTCTTTTTTGCAGAAATCCGCCGCCTCGTTCAGCTCGCGTTCCGGGAAAGACGCAGACCGCGCCGTTACGGCGACAGCTCCGCTGCCCAAAACGTCATGCGCCGTTTTCAAAAGGAATGTGGAATCCACTCCTCCCGAAAACGCCACCGCAACAGAGCCGAGCGATTTTATATATTCCTTTAAAGCTTCATACTTAGTCAGCATATCTCCCGACCCCTCTCTCAAAAGGCTCGCACCGATAATATCCGGCATTGTTTAAATCACAGCGGCGCCCGGGCAAGCTCGCTTTAAGCTGCGGGCGTGAATTATTCGGCGCTTCACCGATATGCGCGCCGCTGTCATCGCCGCGCCGTTTATCTCACTCGTAATCCTTGACCATCAACGCGCGCACATATCCTCGGTCTTTGGCTGTGGAGTCTATATAAAATCCGCGTCCGTAGTAAAACCTCACCAGAGAAAAGACCTTCGACGCCGTATGAAGCATAATCTTAGAGACATTATTGTGCCTCATATTTATATCAACCATGTTCATAAGCGCCTTACCGATACCGAGGTTTTGATATCTCGTACTCACCCCGAAACGGCTGAGATACGCCTCCCTCGTATCGCTGTCTATCATAACTCTGACGCTTCCCACAACCTCGTCGTCTATATATGCGACAAGCACTACCTTTTCCTCAATATCCTTCCGTACCTGCTCAATGGTTTCATTAAGAGCGTCAATGTCATTCAATCCCGCCATCTCGCAGTATTTTTCAAACGCCTCTTTTGTTATATCATGTATAGCCTCGGCATCCTCCGTACTTGCACGGCGAACTTCAAAATATTTATTCATAAAATCTTCCTTTACTTAGACATCAAAATCTGCATTACAGCCTTCTGCGCATGAAGCCTGTTCTCCGCCTCGTCAAAAACAACGCTGTTCGGTCCGTCAATAACGTCCGATGTCACCTCATAGCCTCTGTACGCGGGCAGACAGTGCAGGAATATCGCGTCGTCCTTCGCGTGGGAGAAAAGCTCTTTATTGACCTGATAATCGCCGAACGCCTTTATGCGCTCTTCCTTCTGCGCGTCCTGCCCCATGGAGCACCATGTGTCCGTATATACAACGTCCGCGTTCGTTATTGCCTCAATAGGATCCTCTGTCATAAGCACCTTTGCGCCCGTCTTCTTTGCGTCGTCCTTTGCGTTTGCCACAATCTCCTCATTGCAGGAATACGCCTTCGGAGAAGCGATTGCGACATCCATGCCGACCTTTGTGCAGCCGTAAAGGAGCGAGTGCGCTATATTGTTTCCGTCGCCGATATATGCAAGCTTTATTCCTTCAAGCCTGCCCTTGTGTTCCTCGATAGTCTGAAGGTCGGCAAGTATCTGGCAGGGATGAACAAGGTCTGTAAGACCGTTTATAATCGGAATGGAGCCGAACTCCGCAAGCTCCTCAACATCCGACTGCTTAAACGTTCTTATCATTATGCCGTCAAGATAGCGCGAAAGCACCTTCGCGGTATCATATATGGTTTCTCCGCGTCCGAGCTGTATATCGTTAGAGGAAAGGAAAAGCGCCTGCCCTCCGAGCTGGCTCATGCCCACCTCAAAGGAAACTCTCGTTCTTGTGGAGGATTTTGTAAATATCATGCCCAGTGTCTTCCCCGCAAGGGAAGGATGCAGTACGCCCTCCTTAAGCTCCCTTTTAAGCTTCCTTGCAAGCTTGAGAATCTGAAATATCTCCTCCGATGAAAGGTCATGAAGTGTAAGTAAATGTTCCATGATAAAATCTCCTTTATAATATTTCTTTTAATGCCGAAATAAATTCGTCCGCTTCTTTTTGTGTGATAATAAGGGGCGGAAGCACCCTGAGAGTGTTCTCTCCGACCGCGCCGACAAGGATATGCTTTTCAAAAAGCCTCTGTCTTGCCTCTTTTGCGCTTCCACGCAAATCTATGCCTATCATAAGACCTTTGCCTCTTATTTCCGTTATATTGCTTCCTATCTCCGCCTTTACCCTTTCCGTTATGTACCTTCCCATGCTTTCGGCGTTTTCGCAAAGCCGCTCCTTTTCGATTATCTCAAACACCTTCAGCCCCGCCGCCGTTGCGAGGGGATTTCCGCCAAAGGTTCCGCCGTGGTCGCCGGGAGAAAATGCCGACGCAACAAAATCCTTTGCGCAGACCGCTCCTATCGGCACACCGCCCGCAAGCGCCTTTGCAAGCGTAAATATGTCGGGTTCAACGCCCATAGTCTGATAACAGTACAGCCTTCCGCAGCGGCCCATGCCCGTCTGTATTTCATCGAATATGAGCAATATTTCCTTTTCATCGCAGAGACGGCGAACCTCTCTTAAATAATCCGAATCAACGGGATGAACTCCGCTCTCGCCCTGAATAGGCTCAAGAAGTATTGCGCAGGTCTTGTCCGTAACCGCGCTCTTAAGCGCGTCAATATCGTTTATCGGCACCTGCGAAAAACCGGGTATAAGCGGACGATAGGGCTCCTGATATTTTTCCTGCCCCGTTGCCGCAACGGTTGCGAGCGTTCTTCCGTGGAAGGATGACTTCAGGCTTATAACCCCGTACTTTTCGACGCCCTTTTTGTAAAAATATATCTTCGCAAGCTTTATCGCCGCTTCGTTCGCCTCGGCTCCGCTGTTTGAAAAATATACCTTGTCCGCGCAGGAGGTCTCGCATATTTTCTTTGCAAGAAGCGCCTGACTTTCTATATAATAAAGCGACGATGTATGTAAAAGCTTATCCGCCTGCTCATGCAGCGCCGCCGTAAACTCGGGATGTGCGTATCCCAAGGCGTTTACCGCTATGCCTGCGAACATATCGAGATATTTTTCTCCCTCCTCGGTGTAAAGATACATTCCCTTGCCCTTTTCAAATGCAACGGGCGTTCTTTCGCCGAAGGTATTCATAAAATATTTTTTATCAAGAGCCTTGATTTCTTCAAGCTTCATTTGTGTCACTCCTTTGACGAGAATTGTTTGACGCGAATTATTATAAACTATTTTGCAACTTTATGCAATAGTTTTTTATAAAATTTCATTGAAAACTCTGAAAAAATTATCAAAAAGTATTCCGCGGGTATCTTCTTCGCTGTAATTGAGCTTTAAAAGCTCCTCGCCTATCCTTTCCATAGACCTTGCCCCCTCAATGCCGCGCGGAAAACGCGATATGCCGTCAAAATCGCTTCCCAATCCCACGCAGCGCTTATCAAGGGCGCAAAAATGCTCAATATTTTGTATAACTGCGGTAATGTCCTTTTTTCCGCCCAAAAAATCGGGTTCAAAGGTCACGCCGACGCAGCCGTGTCTGCCGGCAAGGCGCATAAACATATCGTCCGTCATATTTCTCGGGTGGTCAAAAAGCGCTCTGGAATCGGAATGGGATGCGATCAACGGCTTTCGTGTAATTTCAAGCACATCGTAAAAGGCTCTGTCGCTTATGTGAGAAAGGTCTGTAACAATTCCGAGCCTTTCAAGCTCCTTTACCGCTTCCCGTCCGAAGGGCTTTAACCCAACATCCTTTTCGGAAAAGCAGTTTGACGCGATAAGGTTTTCGGTGTTCCAGCAAAGAGTTACAAGCCTCACGCCTTTTTTATAAAAAAATTTCAAAGCGGACAGCTTATCAAAAGCGTCCGCTCCTTCAAGCGCAAGTACAGCGCAGTATTTATAATTCATGTCTTCTTTTTTCAAAACAAGGCGCAGCCTTTCACCTTTAAGCTTTTGCAAAAACTCCTCCGTTTTTTCCATTGCATAGGGCTTCGGGTCAAAATGCTCCGTACACACGGCAAAAACCTGAATATATCTGTCATAAGAATAAATGTCGGATACTCTCAGCTGATTTGATTCCCCGTCAAGCTCGGGAAATACCGCCGTATCGGCGTGCGCGTCAAATACAGCTCGTCTCAAAGGCATTTTTTATCACCTCAATCATGGGTTTATTGCCGAGGCTGTCTGTTATTGACACAACATCGAATCTTGCGGGCATATCGAGCGCATCGTTTGCTTGAAGATAGTACATAGCTGTTTTTATAATTTTTTTCTGCTTATATACATCTACCGTCTCCGCGCCGCTTCCGTAGGAGGAGTTGTTTCTCACTCTGACCTCGACAAATACTATGTATTCCCCGTCAAGGGCGATTATGTCTATTTCTCCGCATTTTGCCGCAAAATTTCTTTCTACTATTTTATAGCCCATCCTTTTGAGCTTTTTTACCGCCATAGCCTCTCCGCGATCGCCTATTTCTCTCTTTTTCATCATACAAACTTCTTTATAAAGGTTTTGCGGTGAACGGGGCTGGCTCCGTACTTTTTCAACAGTTCAATATGAAGCTTTGTTCCGTAGCCCTTATGCTTTTCAAACATATACTCCGGATACTTTTCGGAAAGCGCCGTCATATACCTGTCCCGCGTAACCTTCGCAAGGATGGACGCCGCGGCGATTGACGCGCTTTTTGAATCGCCCTTCACCACACATTCATGGGGATAGGCGCAGTTTGTTACGGCGTCGCCGTCAACAAGCACATATCCGCATTTAATGCCGAGGGACTCTATCGCCCTGTTCATTGCAAGATATGTCGCATTCCGTATATTATAGCTGTCGATTTCCTCAACGCTTGCAGTCTTAACCGAATACGCCTCCGCCTTGTCGATTATTATATCATACAGCTCGTCGCGCCTCTTCTCGGACAGCTTTTTCGAGTCGTTGAGATTCGGTATTATCAGATTTTCGGGCAGAATAACAGCCGCGGCGTACACATCCCCCGCCAAAGGGCCGCGTCCCGCCTCGTCAACTCCCGCTATAAATTTATATCCCTTCTCAAAAAGCGAATTTTCAATGCTCCACATATCGATAAGCCGCTTTTCTTCCTCTTCCTTTGTTCGTCGGGGCATACATATCACCGAACCTTTTCCAGCGTTATCCGCCCTATCTTCGCGCCTCGGAACTCGTCAAGCACAACGCTTGCGCCGCGCTCCGTATCGCACTCTCCGCCCTTTACTATGAAACCTCGCTTTCTGCACACCTTCTCCAAAAGCTCATACTTAGAATCGTCCTCCGATATATCTATCTTATAGCGCGCGGAGAGCATATCCGGGTACTCGTTTTTCAGCTTTTCCAAAAGGTTTGCCGCAAGCTCCTCCGTGTCCGTAACCTCGTCCTTGACGGAACCTATAAACGCTAAATTCATGGCAACTCGCTTGTCATCAAATTTAGGCCAAAGTATACCCGGAGTATCCAAAAGCTCTATTCCGCCGGGCAGCGCAATCCACTGCTTTCCGCGCGTCACTCCCGGTCTGTCGCCGACCTTCGCCGCGCCCTTGCCGCAGAGCTTATTTATAAAGCTGCTTTTTCCCACATTCGGAATACCGCATACCATTGCGCGTATCGGGCGGTTCACAAGCCCTCGCGCCTTGTCGCGCTCCGTTTTTTCCTTCATCATGTCCTTTATTGCGCCCGTAAGCTTTTCAACGCCCTTGCCGTTTATGCTGCTGACAGTCACGCTCATCTGCCCGATCGACGAAAAATAGCTTTGCCATTTCCGCGTTTCGTCAGGATCCGCAATATCTGTTTTATTTATAATAAGAAGCGTCTTTTTTCCTTTTGAAATAGACGGAAGATCGGGATTTCTGCTCGAAAGAGGACAGCGCGCGTCAATTATTTCAACAACGCAGTCCACCGATTTCATATTTTCTTCCATCATGCGCTTCGCCTTGGTCATATGACCGGGAAACCAATGTATATCCATTACTCCACCGTTCCTAACGTATTGAGCGGCCAGAACCTCAACACCACCTTACCGAGTATCGATTCCTTTGTCACAAACCCTACATCGGGATTACGGCTGTCGCTCGAATGATTTCTGTTGTCTCCCATTACAAAGACGCAATCCTCCGGAACCGTATATTCGTCGCTGCTTGCCGAATAAGGGTAGATTTCCATTTTTTCCTTTATATACGGCTCGTCAAGCTTTTCTCCGTCAACATATACGCTGTTTGTCCCGTAATCAACGACCACCGTCTGCCCCTCGGTAGCTATAACCCTCTTTACATAATAGCTTCCGGGCGCGCACTTCGGCTCAAAGATAATTATGTCGTCATTTGTCGGCTCGTAACCCAGCCGCCACACGATGAGCCTTTCGCTGTCGTGAAGCGTATTTTCCATCGACTGTCCGTCCACCTTTACCACAGTCATAATAAATGTCCTTATCACAAACGCAATAATTACGGCGATTACTATCGCTTCTACCCATTCAAGCATTTCTCTTTTCGCACTCTTTCTCTTCTTGGGCTGTGCGGCAGCTTCATTTATTTCATTTTCATTAGATTTTTCTTCCATAACGACACAGATCCTTTCTCTAACTGCTGAATTTTAATATATCACATGTATATGTTTTTTTCAAGCCGTTATTTTTCCAATTAACTATTTTCGATATTTTTGTTTACGATTTGTTTACTCGCTTGTCAGTTTTATTGTCGTATTTG
>CAZIBK010000070.1:0-7429 GCA_964537125.1 uncultured Oscillospiraceae bacterium | reverse complement strand
ACAAAATGAATTTCACTTATTTTTAAAGAGATGCGGGTCGGAGGTTCTCACGGCGTGAGTATAGCAGCCGATAAATTTATGCGCGGTACAGCTGTGGCAGGAGTGCCGAAAATCGGCAAGCTCCTGCCACAAAATTCAGGTGTTTTATTGTAGAGAAAATAGGGAAAAAACCGTTGTTTTTTATAGGGCGTCAGAAGTTGCTTCCGTTCCAGCCCCAATCCGAAACGGGGTGATATGTCACATATACCGCGCTTGCGGGAATGCCAAGCTCTTTCTCGAAAATATCGCAGATTTTTTCCGTCATCCGCTCATAGTCGGCGCTTGAAGCGCTTCCGAACAGGCTTACGGACACATAAGCGCCTTTATCAAGCTTCTTTCCCGCCATCCAAAGGTCGTAATTATCCTTTATACCGACCATAAGATACGTCTCGCTCTTATGAAGGGTTGAAATTGCCTTTCCGAGAGAGGTTTTTACAGCCTCCATCTTCTCCGGAGAAACGGGTCCCGTGATTTTTGAATCAATAAACGGCATAGGTAGTCCTCCTTATTAAATATATTTATACAGAAAAATTATAAATTATGCGGCTATTGTGCGATTGTTTTAAGAGAAGGCTGCACTCAGGGCCAGATAAAGATTTTACTTATATCGAACAGATTCCCCGCCGTATCAACGAAGCAGTTCCTGCCGTCGGGAGTCGTACAGGGGGCGTAGCCGAGTGAGGTATTATAGAGGACTATTGAGGACAGTTCGTTCCAATATACTACATATTCGCCTTGGTCGTTTATAACGGCGCAGTCGTTATTTTCACCGCAGACGAAGGCTCCGCCGTTTACAAAGCTTGTGCCGTCGGTAAAGATAAGGTTAAAGAGCGCAGTATTATCCTTTCTGACGTATGTGTAGCGGTCGCCTTTCCTTGCAATGACGGGATCGCTGCCCTCCTGCGACAGTTCGAGATAGTCATAGCCCGGGGGAATGAGGACGCTGCCGTCAAAGCCGACGGCGTAGACGCCGCTGTCGTCCGAGACAATCATCATATCGCTGCCCACCTGAAGAACATTCTTATAGCGGGGAGAAAGAAGCTCGTTGCCCGAGGCGTCGTAAAGAGCGTAGAGATCGCCAACCTGCTGTACATAGTACATACCGTCTTTAGAGGGTATTTTAATGTCGTCGGCAGGCGGCTCGACATTTTCGGGTAAATCCTCCGGGAGGGAGGCGAGGAATGCCTCGTATTGTTCCGCGTCAACGCCGTCAAGGGCATAGGAGCCGTCGGGCGCTATAGCGTAGTAGCGGTCTTCTCTGCCGAGGTAGTAAAAATAGTAACCGCCTTGCATTTCGGAAAAATCAGTGCTGCCGTTGCCGATGGAATAATAGGTTACCTCCTCGCCCTGCTCGTTGTATATATGGATGACCGTATGCGCTATACTGTTGTGATCCGCGAAAAAGTGGTGGTTGATGTAGCGTATATCGTCGTATATGTAGGGAACGACGGTTATTCCGTTAAGAATTGCGCCCTGCTGACGGAAACCGCCCGAGATGAACGGTTCACCTGACTGACCGGGAGGGGTAATCAGAACGCTCCTTGAATCGTTATCCCACTCGACCGTGCAGCTGAGCGCCTCAGCCGCCGCGCGGATGGGGACAAGTGTGCGGTCGCCCGCTATTTCGGGCGGAGCGTCAAGCGTGATGACGTTTTTCACGCTATAGTATTCATTTATCAAAAGCTTGTCACAGCCGACCTTGAATATTGCGGTGGTGTAGTTGTAGTTTTCGGGCGTAATGCTTATACTGCCCGTTTCGGGGGCAAAGTCCACCGTGCAGCCGAGAGCCTCCGCAATGAAGCGGATCGGTATCATCACGCGGTCGTTTTTAATTATCGGCGGTTGGTCAAAGGATATGAGATTCCCCGAAACATACACCTTAATATCCGAGTCGTCAGAGGCGGCAAGCGCTGCCGGGGGCATTGCCAAAGCAAGCAAAAGAAGTGTAATTACAAGAGCTTTTAACAATTTCATTTTTTGTTTCCTTTCTGTGCATTGCATTTTTTGTGGTTCTATTTTGCAAGTATTTCGTAAAATACGCTGCCGCTCGTTTTCCCCGTGAAATTCCCTCCTTCCATGACGGAGGATTCGGATTTGGACTTGTTTTTTATTGCTCCGTCGCGGGTGTAGGCGGTATAGGAGGCAACGCATGTTCTTGCAATCTCATGCGCGGGGGTGACCGCGCCCAAGGCAAGCACGACTATAAGTATGACGGTCGGGATTACGCGCTTTTGCGAGATATACTCCTTCAATGAGAATATGCAAAGCAGACAGAGCAGACAAAGCGCGGGAATAGAGACGCGCATACAAAAATCTATTGATTTACCCACGCGGAAGAACGGAATTATGAGAAGCGAAAATACCGTCACATAGAATACAGAGGTTTGACCGTAGAGCGGATAGACGCAGAAGGCAAATACCAAAAGCTCAAATATTATGAAAAGCGTATAATATTCCGCCTTTACCGCCGAAAGCGAGGCGATAAGATAAGAGACGGCAAACATCGGCGGAAGCATTATATATGAAGTGATTTTCCGCTTATCGCCGTTATAGAGCCCGAAGAAAAAGAGCAGGGAGAGCGCAATAAGCAGCGCAAAGAGCGGGACGGAAAATTGAGGCGCGGACGAGGACGCCGCCGTCTGCGTACCTGAGGAACCCGAGGCGATGTTGCCTTTGAGGTACAAAAACGTGACTATGCCGCTTATGCCGCCGCCGAAGATGTTCTGAAAGGTGAACAGCGATAAAAACGAATGTTTCACATCATGTGTGAGACTTCTCGAAAGAAGCTTTTCCTTATCGGTTACCGCGCACCAGACAAATATGGGGAGAAGCCCGACGAAGGGGAAAGGGCTTGAAAGAAGCGTAAGCCCCATGATAAAGACGAGGTTTTTATTATTTTTCTCCGAAAGCAGCACGAGAAGGGCAATCCACGCGGGCAGCGCCTGATTAAACACCCAGAAAAGCTGCGTTATATGCGATGAAAACTGAAAATAGCGGCTCCACCACTCAAGATGATATGTGAAGGGCAGTCCGCCGAAAGAAATCGAGCTTCCGATTTGAATTGCGGAGGCGTTCGGGAAAAGCGAAATAACGGCATGTCCGATTACGTCAAGACCGCTGAAGAAGAGAAAGATTATAAGCGGGTATAAAAGCACCTTTTTATTAAAGGAGCAGAGCAAAAGCCAGATAAGCAAAAGCCCCGCGGCTGCCCAGACTATCTGAAAGATATACCCTATATGAAGCGTTGTCAGCTTGCCGACGATTGAGGCGGGGAGCCAGAAGCCTATATAGTAGGTGAGCCCCACAAGCTCGCCGCTGTCGCTGCGCGCAATCGGAGGCCAGTCCTCCTTGACTAAGATGTCAAATATGGTGTTCCGCGTGGCGTGGTCAATATTCTGCCAAAGGACGGAGCCTATGCCCGAAAGCAGCACGACGGCAATTATTATTAAAACGCCGAGCAGCGCCTTGAATATGTCAAACCGATTAAAAGCGATTTTTTCAAGCCCTTCGGAGGCGCAGGAGGCAAGCAGTATTGAAATGAGAACCGCCGCCGCAGCGGGAATGGCGAAGCAAGGGCGCAGAAACCCGAGCGCAAATATGATAAACGGAGCCGCGATATATGAATATATAAGAAGCGGAAGAATTTTTATTTTAAGCTTCATGCAGTTACACATCCTTGGCTAAAGTATATATTATTCGGGGAGCTTTTGTCAATAAATTGTTGCGGAAAGTTTGACATCGGGTATATTTTTTGTTATTATAACATAGGTGACAGGGAGGAATTGAAATTGGCAAAGAAAAAAATAAGCATAGTGATTCCCACATATAATGAAGAAGAAAATGTCGCTGCTATGGCTGAGGCGGTGACGAAGATGTTTGACACTTGCCTGGCAGATTACGACAGGGAAATAATTTTTATAGACAACTGTTCAAAGGACGGAACGCGGGAAATAATACAGGATATATGCAAGAGGGACAAGCGTATAAAGGCGATACTGAACGCGAAAAATTTCGGGCAGTTTAATTCGCCCTATTACGGACTTTTGCAGACGTCGGGCGACTGCGCGGTGCTGCTTGCGGCGGACTTTCAAGACCCCGTGGAGCTTATTCCGAGGTTTGTTTCGGAGTGGGAGACGGGAGATTACAATATCGTATGCGGAATAAAGACGTCGAGCCGCGAAAACAGGATAGTATATGCTCTCCGTTCCCTCTATTACAAGGCGATAAAGAAAATGAGCGACGTTGAGCAGATAGAGCATTTCACCGGCTTCGCGCTGTATGACAAATCGTTTATAGAAACCCTTCGCAAGCTCTCCGACCCAAAGCCCTTCTTACGGGGAATTGTGGCGGAGCTGGGCGGACGGCGCAAGGAAATTGAATACGAGCAGCCGCTCCGCCGCGCGGGCAAGACGCACAACAACTGGTATTCGCTCTATGACGCGGCAATGCTGAGCTTTACGTCGTACACGAAAATCGGACTCAGACTCGCAACCTTTGCAGGCTTCGGCGTGGCGGTGGTAAGCGTTATAATGGGCATAATCTATCTTATATTAAAGCTTCTTTACTGGAACCGCTTTGCGGCGGGGCTTGCGCCGATACTTATCGGAATGTTTTTTCTGGGCGCGGTGCAGCTTATGTTTATAGGCTTTATGGGCGAATATATCATGAGCATAAACAGCCGCGTGATGAACCGTCCGCTGGTGGTTGAGGAGAGAAGGATAAATTTTGATGACTGACGAAGAAAAGCTCGATAAGCTGCACGGCATTTCCATGCGGCTGCTCCTTAGAGCGGATGAGGCGATGAAAAAGGCGGGTACGGCGTATATGCTTGACGCGGGTACGCTTCTCGGGGCGGTGAGGCACAAATCCTTCATCCCGTGGGATGACGACGCGGATATTTGTATGCTGCGAAGCGAATACGATCGGTTTTTAAAGTGCGGAAAAGAATATTTCGACGGTGATTTTGAGCTTATAATCCCCGCGGAAAAGGGAGATAACGCATTTTACGACTTTGTGCCGAAGATAATATACAAAAAAGCCGTCATAGACAGGGAAAGCGATGAATACAAGTTCTACAATGGGCGGTATTCCCATCCTTCGCTCGATATTTTCGTCATTGACCGTGTGCCCGAATCCAAAACGGGGCAAAGGCTTCACACGGGGATTCTTGTATTGATTTACGGACTTGCGATGGGGCATCGAGAGCGGATAGACTATTCAAAATACGCTTTTGCGGAAAAGACGGTAATAGCCGTTTTGTCGCACATAGGGCGCTTTATTCCGCTTCATAAAATCGCGCGGCTTTACGACGGCGCGGCAAAAATGTTTGCCGCAACAAAAAAGAAAAGGGTAATGAGCACACATTCGGCAATGGACGCCTTCGGCGACTGCTATGAATACGATTGGTACGAAAAAAGCGTCTACGGTACAATAAATGATCACGCTTTCCCGATTCCCCAAGGCTATGAGGGGATACTTACAAAGCACTACGGGGATTATATGTCGCCGCCGCCCGAGGAGAGGAGAAAGCCGAAGCACCTTAGCTTTGATAAAATTGAGTTTTTATGATAAAAAAAGTGCTTGACGAACCCGAGCGGCATATTATATAATAGAAACAACTCAGGGGAGTAGTTTGCCTTAATAGGTGGTTTATTCCGACATACCCGAGCATTTTGCTCCGGTTTAAGCCTTGAAAAACAAGACCTGTGTGCTTAGGCACACAGGTCTATTTTATTAAAAGGAGAGATTTGAAATGAGTATTTTTCTTGTTTATCTGCTGGTGGCCGCAATTGTGGTGCTGTTTTCCGTAAAATGCGCCGACTATGTTGACATGCTCGACAAAAAGACCAATCTTTCGGGCGCTTTTATAGGCGGCGTTATATTGGCGGCTGTTACGAGCCTTCCGGAGCTTGTGACAAGTATTTCGTCAATTGCCATCGGAAGCGAGGGTCTTATCGTAGGGAATGTTCTCGGAAGCGATTTGTTTAATTTGTGCATTTTCGGCGGACTTGTACTCTTTACGGCGAAGGGCTTCAGGGCGAGCAAGGTGGGTACGTCGCACCTTATGACAATTGTCTGCACAGTCCTTGCCTATGCTGTGACGGGCGCGGTTCTTTTCGGGAAAGCATTTGTAAATCCCGACTTTTTGCAGATCCCCGGACTGAGCGTAAATATCGCGTCGGTTCTTATAGTTATTCTCTACGCGATATCGTGCAAGTTTATGGCGTCCGACGACGGAGCGAGCGAGGGCGAGGACGCCAACGACCTGACGATAAAGCAGGTTGTGACAAGGTTCATCCTTTGCGCACTCGGTCTTGTTGCGTCAAGCATCGCGATAACATACATCACCGATATTATAGACACGCGCTTTAACCTCGGCGCATCCTTTGCGGGCGCAATATTCCTCGGCGTGGCAACCTCCATCCCGGAGCTTACGAGCAGTATTTCCCTTGTTAAAAAGCGCAACTACAACGCCATGCTCGGAAATGTTCTCGGCAGCAATATGTTTAACTACATCATATTCTCTCTGGCTGATATTATCGCCTTCAAAAGAGATGTGTTCCAAACATCTGCCGATGCGAGACTTATGATTGTTTTCGGACTTATCTCCACCGTGCTTACGGCTGCCGCGCTTCTTATAAAGCGCCGCTCGGACGGCGGCAAAAAGGCGCCTGCCGCAGTGTTCGCGGCGTTGGGGCTTTTGGTTCTTGCAAGCTATGCGGCATTTATTGTATTGTCCATGAATAACGGCTGAGGAGTGGCAAAAAAATGCGAGGATATCCCGATATGAAAGCCGCCGAAGAGGAGCTTCGGATAGGCTATGAAATGAACCCCGGGCGGTGGGTGGATCACTGCCGATACATGGGGCAGGCGGCAAAAAATATTGCCGAGGCTTGCGGTATGGACGCGGAAAAGGCGGAGGTGCTCGGCACGCTGCACGATATAGGGCGCAGAGTCGGATTTGTGGGCATACGCCACATAGTCGAGGGCTATAAATACGCCATGGAAAAGGGATGGGAGGATGTTGCCCGCATAAGCATGACACATTCCTTTGCGGAAAACAAGGCGGCAATAAACCCCTCCATGATGGATTTGACAGACGCCGAATATGAATTTACGGTAAATTATATATCGAATACCGAATATAACGACTACGACCGCCTCGCGCACCTTTGCGACAATATCGCGCTCCATTCGGGCTATGTGCTGATGGAAAAGCGGATGATAGATATAAGCATACGGCACGGCGTTCACGAGGGGACGGTCCCCCGCTGGAAGGAGCTATTTAAGCTGAAGGATTATTTTGAGGGAAAGATGGGCGGAAGGAGCATTTACAGCGTTTTGCCCGGAGTTGTTGAAAACACGTTCGGATTTCTCCCGTGAGATAAGC
>CAZIBK010000069.1:0-7434 GCA_964537125.1 uncultured Oscillospiraceae bacterium | reverse complement strand
CCTACACCCGCTGCCAGAGCAGCATATTATTTTCAAAGACGGCGTTCAGCCTGCCTGTGTCCTTTAACCACGCAAGATAAGAGCGAACCGTGCTGCCGACAAGCACATATTGCTCAAAGTTCATTGTCAGAGCATAGTCGGTGAACAGTTTTTGCAAGATAGCTTCAAAGCAAAGAGGCTCTTTGCACAGGTCGATAATCTTTTCCGCGATTTCCAATACTTTATCAATGTTGTATTGCGCCAATTCCGAAATATCCTCCGATGCTGCCGCATGAGCCGGGACAAACATTTTTGCGGCGAGCGATTTCACCGTTTCAAGCGTTTTTATGTAGGCAGCCACGTCATATATGAAGCTGATTTTGTATTTATCCAATGTTTCCCGACTTGACAGACAGTCTGCAAGATAGATCACATTATCCGGTGTACGGAAGCCCACCATATCAAAGAAATGCCCCGGCAGGGGGATGATCTCAAATCCCTCCGGCAAGCACTCCTGTGTCAGCTCTCGGGCGTCGCTTTCCTGTGCCAAAAGGAATTTATGCCTAAGGTCTTTGCAGGGATAGCCGCCGTATAAAAATGACGGCTCCAAAATCGGATGCCTTGTAAAATCGCGCTCTATGCCGGGCGCATAAATTTTACAGCCCGTTTGCCCTTGCAAATATTTGTTGCCGCCGATGTGATCGGCGTTGGAATGAGTATTGTATATAGCTGTCAGCTTCCAACCGTCAGCGTCCAAAATCTGCCGGATTTTTCGCCCGGCGTCCTTGTCGTTGCCGCTGTCAATCAGACAAACCTCTTTCTCGTTCAGCTTTACAAGCCCTATTTTCGCGGGACTTTGAATGTAATAGCTGTTGCCCGAAGCATGTATCAATTCGTACATTGCGAGCTTCCTCCTTTGCGGGTACTCTCATTTTAGTTTACAATAAATTTGAAATAATACTCAGGTGTTTTGGATATTCGGGAAAATCGCAAAGGCGAGATCGTCGCTCGGAAGAAGCGACCAGCCTGTTTCCTCGGAATATACCGCGGTGACGGAGACTGACGTATTGATTGACGGAGCCGTACCCTCCTGAATATTTGAGTAGAAGGAACGTGCTACAAAATCGGAGTCAAGCTCTTCTCCGTCCATCAGCGCTATTTCGCGGTCAATATCATACATTGTGAAAAGCGTCCGTGTATCGGGCGATACGACGGTAACTGCCGAGGTATATGTGTTTTCACCTGATTTAACCGGCACAGTAAAGGCATATGTCACGCTTTGAGCCTGATAATACGCTCTTAAAAGAGCGCTCAGACCCGCGCCGTCAAGAGCGAAAGCCGAGATGGCAATATCGGGATCCTTGAGATAGGCATTCATTTCGCTGTAATCGGAAAAGAAGCTCGTGAGAAAGTCGTTGGCGTCCGAAGCGGAAACCTCGGCGGGGACATTTTCACCGCCGCAGGAGCAGAGCGGCAGAACGAGGGCAAGCGATATTATAAACGCGGTAATTTTCTTTATCATAAACAAAAAGGACTCCCTTCGGCAGGATATTTCAACATTAAGTATTATAAAACAAAAAACAATTTATTTCAATAGAAATGTAGGACGATTTGCCGAAAGAATTCCCGAAAAGAATTCCCGAAAAGAATTGCGGTGCTGCGAAAATAATGCTATTGACAAGGGAAATTTTAAGAAGTATAATGAAGTATAATAAAAAAGAGATTGTTCGCAATGAAAGGAGTAAATCCAATGAAAAAATATATAAGACCTGTCTTTGAGGTTGAGGCGATATCGTCCGGCGCGGCGGTTTTGTCGGCGCCTGTGTCTTCCTTTAAGGATAAATACGGATTGTCGAGTCTCAGCGGAATAGAAAGCTATCAATATACGTCTAATCAGACGATTATAGGCGGGGACGCTATATATGACCTGAACGCTGACTGAGGAGGAAATTATCATGAAAAAGATATTGGCTGTATTTACGGCGCTTGTTATAATGGCGCTGCCGCTCGGCGCTTTTGCCGCGGACTATACATGGAATACGTTTTTTGAGGTTCAGAATGTTGATGAGGCAAACAATACGTTTGACCTTGTGTGCTACTATCAATCGACTGCTCCTTACACAAGAAGTCTGTCGATAGGCTTTACGGTGCCGCTTTCCGTTGCGGACGCATACTCCGCGGAGTATGAATTAACAAGAGCAGAAATGGATGCTCAAGGATATGGACCTAAATATTCCGATTTCTTTACATATAACAGAGCAGTATTTGTTGAAACGGCTGAAGTTGAATCTTCGCAGAGACCGGTGGACGCTTTCAGCGTCGTTCCTGAAATTCAGGTGGTTAAAGTCAGGGACGATTTGCTCTATCTGATGGGAACTTATACAACTCCGCCGACGGCATATTATTACAGCTCCGGCTATCCCTTGGGAACAGAGCCGGCAGAGGCGTTCCGCGTTTCCATGAAGGGCGACTATGCTAAGGTTCTTGATTCTGTCAGCGTTGACACGGTAAACACCCTGAGCTATGGCGGCGATGAGGGAAATATCGGTTTAGTGCCTCTTAATCTTGAAACTGCCGTTGTCACCACAGATCCCACGGTGTATGAGGACGAGGATGGCGCGCTCATATTTGCCGGTTCCTCCACACAAAAGGTAACGGACGGCAAAATCGCGTTGAAGATACCAGGATATACATTGATAGAGCTTCCGGCAGGAGTGTTTGAGGATAATCCGAATGTATTCGGAATTTCGGTAAAGGGCATTGAAGAAAGCGGTATATCATATAAAGCTATCTCAGGCGGTATTTCAGGGCAGACCGTGACTGTTGAATAAGGGGGAGATTCGATGAATCCGAAAAAAATTTTTGCAGGAGCGGCTGCGTTTTTGCTTATGCTTCCCTCATCCGCCTTTGCCGCTTCGATTGAGTCGGCAGAGGTAAGTGTTGCGAACGATGCTGACAGAACGGTAACAGTCTCGGTTACATACGGCGAGGCGGAGGAGAATACTCAGGCAACGATTCTTGTTATGCCTTCATCTGTAGCTCTTGCGCTTTATCAGGTGAGCGATATAAAATATATTAAGCAGACTGCCGCCGCAACAGATGAAAATGCCGCCGAAGCGAAGTTTACCTTCTTGCTTTCGGAGGCGGACAGAAACGGAAGCTATACGGCATATATCGGCGGTACAGGTCTTGACGCGCCTGAAAGCGTGACCTTCAGCTTTGACAATAATACAATCACCGTTGCGCCTGAAACGCCCGACACCGTAAACGAGATAACCGTTGCGGTTTACGACCAAAACGGCAATGCGGTCAGCGCCGTGCCTGTCGTTGAAAACGGAAAGTATTCATACTCCCTTGAAAGCGGCGTATATACGATAAAGGTGACGGGAGGAGCAATACTTCCCTATGCAAGAACCGTGGATATATCCTCGGGCAGTGTTGATATAGGAAGCATAGAGCTTGTCTCCGGCGATGTCAACGGCGACAGCAGCATAAACCTCACGGATCTTGAGGCTGTTTATTTATCTTGGATCGGCGAGGGCGCTGCCGATATAAACGGCGACGGAAGCATAAATCTTTCGGACATTGAAATAATATATAAAAACTGGCTCAAGACGAGCGATACGGCTTATTGATTTGAAATTTTTGCCGCGCGATAATGCGCGGCATTTTTTATTTATATATGTACATAATAATATAAGATTGGAGCGATAATTATGGTATATACAGTTACTTTAAACCCCGCAATAGACTATGTGATGGAGACGGAAGGTCTTGTTTTGGGCGCTACAAACAGGAGCTGCGGTGAATATATCCTCCCCGGAGGGAAAGGTATAAATGTGAGCATTGTGCTTAAAGGCTTCGGCATAGAAAATACGGCGATAGGTATTACGGCAGGCTTTACCGGGATGGAGATAGAGCGCATTTTGCGGATGAAGGGCGTTGAGTCAAGCTTTGTGCGGACGCGGGGAATGAGCCGTATAAACGTGAAAATAAAGCACGGCGAAGAGACCGAGATAAACGGAGCGGGTCCTGAAATTGACAAAAATACGATTGAAAATCTGTACAGAAAAATTTCGTTCTTGAAAAACGGAGACTGGCTCGTTTTAAGCGGAAACGCGCCCAAGGGCGTGAAAGAGGATGTGTATGCCGAGTTTATCCGCCGCGCCAATTCAGCGAAAACCGTTGTTGACGCGTCGGGCGGGCTGCTGTTAAACGCTGTAAAGGAAAAGCCCTATTTCGTAAAGCCCAATGTTTTTGAGCTTGAAGAAATAACGGGCGTGAAAACGGGCAATAATAAGTCGGAAGTGATAAAGGCGGCAAGGCTGCTGCGTGAAATGGGCGCGAGAAACGTGCTTGTCACCATGGGCGGCGGCGGAGCCGTATTTTCGGGCGAGGAGGGCGAATACACCTACGATGCCCCAAAAGGAAATGTGATAAACACTGTCGGCTCGGGAGATTCCGCCGTGGCAGGCTTTATCTGCGCCCGTGAAAGAGGGCTTGACTGTCGGCAGTCGGCAGCTTTTGCGGTGGCGGCAGGCAGCGCGGGAGCTTTTTCAAAGGAGCTGCCCGGGCTTACGGAAACGGAAGAGCTGTTCAAAAAAATGAAACAACAAAAAGAGGGAGAGATATAATGGCTTCCATAAGCTCGTTAATAGACAGAAGAAGCATTGATTTAAGCTGTAAGGCAAAAAACAAAAAAGAAGCCTTAAAAAAGGCAATAGATTTAATGTGCGCGTCGGGCGTTATAAATAACCGCGACGCATATGAGGCGGCAGTGATTGAAAGAGAAAAAATCTCGACAACGGGCGTGGGCGGCGGAATAGCAATACCCCACGCAAAGAGCAAGGCGGTAAGCCGCGCCGCTCTTGCCGCGGCGGTATTCCGTGACGGCGTGGACTTTGATTCGACGGACGGGGAGAAGGTTACGCTTTTGTTTCTGATTGCGGCTCCCGATACTGAGGATAACGTTCATCTTGACGTGCTTGGCAGGCTCTCGGTTCTTCTGATGGACAGAGGCTTTGCGGAAAGGCTGAAAGCCGCAAAGACGAAAGAGGAATTTCTACGCATAGCGGATGAAGCTGAAAGCTCGGAAAAGAAGGAGCGGCAGAAGCGGGACGAAAGGCTGCCCGAGGTTCTTTGCGTGACCGCGTGCCCAACGGGCATAGCTCATACCTATATGGCGGCGGAAGCCCTTGAGCGCGCGGCGGAGAGCGCGGGAGTAAGCGTAAAGGTTGAAACGCGCGGCTCCGGCGGCGCAAAAAACATTCTGACCGGCGAGGAAATAGAACGGGCAGCGGGAATAATCGTAGCGGCGGACACAAAGGTGCCGATGGGAAGATTTGACGGGAAAAGGGTTATAATCTGCCCCGTTTCCGACGGCATTTCCAAGGCGGAGGAGCTGCTTCTCGGGATAAAGAGAAACGACGCCCCGATTTATCATACAGAGGCTGATGCGGAGGCGCGCAATACCGAAAGCGGATGGCACGGCGTGTATAAGCATTTGATGAACGGCGTTTCGCATATGCTGCCCTTTGTGGTCGGAGGGGGAATACTGATTGCGATAGCGTTTCTCATAGATTCCCTGTCGGTGGATTTAAGCGTCGCGGGCGAGGAAATGAAGCAGAATTTCGGCTCAATTACTTACGCCGCCGCATTGTTTAAGAAAATAGGCGACGCGGCGTTCGGGTTTATGCTGCCTGTGCTTTCGGGATTCATTGCCTATTCGATTGCCGACAGACCGGCGCTTGCCGTGGGGTTTGCGGGCGGCGCGATAGCCTCTGCGGGCACAAGCGGATTTTTGGGCGCGCTTGCGGCGGGCTTTCTGGCAGGGTATATAATTCTCACACTGAAGAAGGCTTTGGCGCGTTTGCCCGAAGCTTTGGACGGGATAAAAACCGTTCTGCTGTATCCGTTATTGGGAATATTTTTTGTCGGAATAGGTATGCTGTATATTACAGAACCTGTTTTGGGATGGCTGAACAGCGCGATGAACACATTCCTTATGTCCATGCATTCCGTCGGAAGCGTGGCGTTGGGACTGGTACTCGGCGCAATGATGGGAATCGATATGGGAGGACCTATAAACAAGGCGGCATATTTGTTCGGTACAATGCAGATTGCCGCAGGGAACTATCCGATAATGGCGGCTGTCATGATAGGCGGAATGACGCCGCCCCTTGCGCTTGCCGCCGCGTCGCTTATCTTTAAGAATAAATTTTCGGACGAGGAGCGAAAGGCGGCTCCCGCAAATTTTGTAATGGGGCTTTCGTTCATTACCGAGGCGGCGATACCCTTTGCCGCGGCGGATCCGCTGCGCGTCATACCCTCCTGCGCCGTGGGCGGCGCAGTGGCGGGAGGTCTTTCGATGGCGTTCGGCTGTACGCTTATGGCTCCCCACGGCGGAATATTCGTATTTCCTGTAGTGGGGCATCCGATACTGTATCTTACGGCTTTGGCGGTGGGAACGGCGGCGGGGTGCGCCATGCTGGGACTTTTGAAGAAAAACAGAGATGAGATGTGATTTAATAAGCAAGGAGGGAAAGTAAAAATGGCTGCGGAATTTTCGTACACGGTAACCGACCCCGACGGCATACACGCGCGCCCTGCGGGTGAATTGGTAAAAAAGGCAAACGAGTTTTTGTCCGATATAAAAATAACAAAGGATTCAAGGAGCGTTTCGGCAAAGGCAATATTCGGCGTGATGAGCCTGTCGGCAAAAAAGGGCGATACGATAAGCTTTAAAATAGAGGGCGAAGATGAAGAAAAAGCGGCGCGGCAGCTTAAAAGCTTCCTCGAAGAAAATATGTAGCATATGAAAAATCCCTCGGAGGGTCTTGCTGTTGCAAGCTTTCCGAGGGATTTTTTCAGCCTATATGATTCTTTTTAACAACCTTTTTGAGCATTATCGCTCCGACAACAGAGGTTGCGGCTTCCGCGATTATGAAGGAAACCCATACCATAGAGGGGCTTAATAGCGAGAATATCCATGCCGCAGGAAGAACTATTACTATCTGACGAAGCAGCGACAGCACCAAAGACTGAATCCCCGCGTCAAGCGCCTGAAATATACCCTGAAAGGCGATGTTAAAGCCCGCAAAGATGAAGCTTACGGAAACAACGCGCATTGCTGTTGTGCAAAGACGGCTTGTTTCGGCTGAAAGTGAGAATATATCCGAAAGAGGCCGCGCAAAAATTTCAAGAAGTATAAGGAAGAACGCCATAATAAACGTTGTATAGAGAAGACCGTATTTTATGCCGTCTCTGAGGCGGTCCTTTGCCATCCTGCCGTAGTTGAAGGATACGATGGGCGTTATTGCGTCGCGGAGACCGAACGCCGCAAAGAGCACGAACTGCTGTATCTTATAAAATATACCGTATGCCGTAACATATGCTTCGGAAATGTTGCCGAATATTATATTGATTGCATAGTTCATTACGCTCATTACAGCCTGC
>CAZIBK010000068.1:0-7463 GCA_964537125.1 uncultured Oscillospiraceae bacterium | reverse complement strand
AAAAGTCAAGGGAATATTTATAAAAAGTACTTGACAATATATATGTGCAAAGGATAAAATATAACGAAGATTAAACGGTATAAAGGAAGGGATGTAATATGCTTACAAAGGCTCCGAGGGGAACGAGCGACATAATACCCTCAGACAGCGTTAAGTGGCGTTACATTGAAGAAACAACAAGGAGAATAAGCAGAAATTACGGCTTCCATGAGATAAGAACACCGGTATTTGAGCATACAGAGCTGTTTGAACGCGGAGTAGGCGACACGACGGATGTTGTACAGAAGGAAATGTACACCTTTAACGATAAAGGCGGAAGAAGCATAACGCTTCGCCCCGAGGGTACTGCCGGTGCGGCGAGAGCGTTTTTGGAGAGAAATCTTTACGCCGAGCCGCTTCCGGCAAAGCTGTATTACAACATAACCTGCTACCGCTACGAGAAGCCGCAGGCGGGCAGGCTGAGGGAATTTCATCAGTTCGGCGCGGAGTGCTACGGCTCCGAGGGTCCCGCGGTGGACGCGGAGATAATCATGCTTGCTCAGAGCATCCTTAAGGCGCTCGGTATTCCGGGGCTGAGGCTCAATATAAATTCGATAGGCTGTCCGAAGTGCCGCGCAAATTACAACAAGGCGCTGAGGGAATATTTTGCGGGATGCTATGACGAGCTTTGCGGCACATGCAAAAGCAGGTTTGAAAAAAACACGCTGAGGATACTTGACTGCAAGAGTCCGGTGTGCAAAAAGCTCTGCGAGGGCGCGCCGATGCTCCTTGACTATATATGCGAGGAATGTTCGGAGCATTTCGAGGGGCTTAAAAAGTATCTTGAGGCTTCGGGGATAGCATACAATGTTGACCCGACCATAGTGCGCGGTCTTGACTATTACACAAAGACTGTTTTTGAATTTAAGACAGAGCTTCCCGGAACGCAGGGAACCGTGTGCGGCGGCGGAAGATACGACGGACTGATTGAGGAAATCGGCGGAAGCCGCATCCCGGCTATCGGCTTTGCAATGGGTATTGAGAGAATAATTCTCGCCATGGAGGCGGCAAATTCAATGCCGAGGCTTGAAGAAAAGCCGCAGCTTTTCGTGGCGACGGTAGGCAAAGAGGCGGAGATATATTCGATGTCTCTTATAAAAACGCTCAGAGACGAGGGGCTTGACGTAGTTCGCGACTATAACTGCCGCTCGCTTAAAGCGCAGATGAAATATGCCGATAAATTGGGCGCAAAGTATTCGGTTGTCCTCGGCGAAACCGAAATTGCGGAAAACAAGGCGAAGCTTAAAAACATGACCACGGGCGAGGAAAAAGAAATTTGCTTTGGCGATATGGCGAAGGCAATTAAGGAGGAAATATAACTAATGGATACGATGAACGGATTGAAGAGAACCTGTCTCTGCGCGGAACCTGCACTTGCGGACGTGGGGAAGGAAATTACCCTTATGGGATGGGTGGACACAATAAGAAACCTTGGCGGTATCAACTTTATCGACCTGAGAGACAGAAGCGGCATTATGCAGATAGTTTTCAACTCTGAGGACGAGGCGCTTGCCGAAAAGGCGGATTCCCTGGGGCGCGAGTATGTTATCGCGGTGCGCGGCATACTCGGGAAGAGAAGCGAGGAAACAGTAAACCCCAAGCTGAAGACGGGCGAGATAGAGCTCAGAGCGGCAGAGCTGAGAATATTGAACGACGCTCAGACGCCTCCGTTTATGATTGACGATTCAGTGGACGTAAACGAAGAAATGAGGCTTAAGTACCGTTATCTTGACCTGAGAAGACCTGTCATGCAGAGAAATCTTGAGCTTCGTCACAAGGTGACGCAGATAGCGAGAAAGTATTTCGACGAAAACGGCTTTATGGAAATAGAAACGCCGATTCTTATAAAGAGCACTCCCGAGGGAGCGAGAGACTATCTTGTTCCGTCGAGAGTTCACCCGGGCAAATTCTTTGCGCTTCCCCAGTCGCCGCAAATTTACAAGCAGCTTCTTATGCTTTCCGGTATGGACAGATACATACAGATAGCAAAGTGCTTCCGCGACGAGGATCTGAGAGCGGATCGCCAGCCCGAGTTCACGCAGATTGACCTTGAAATGTCGTTCGTAACAGAGGACGACGTTATGACGGTAAACGAGGGCTTCTTAAAGGAGGTCTTTAAGGAAACGCTGGGGATAGAGCTTTCGCTTCCGCTGCCGAGAATCACATGGCAGGAGGCTATGGATCGCTTCGGCTCCGACAAGCCCGACACAAGATTCGGAATGGAGCTTTGCGACCTTTCGGATATATGCGAAAACAGCGATTTTAAGACATTTGCCGACGTTGTAAAGAAGGGCGGCAGCGTAAGAGCGATAAACGGCAAGGGGCTTGCCGACAAGCTTTCACGCCGCGACCACGACGCGCTTGTTGATTTTGTAAAGACGTACAGAGCGAAGGGGCTTGCGTGGATAGACGTTACCGAAACCGAGCTTAAGAGTCCGATTACAAAGTTCTTCAAGGAGGACGAGATAAAGGCAATTCTCGAGCGCACAAAGGCGGAACCCGGAGATGTTATTTTGTTTGTGGCGGACAAGAACAGCGTGGTTTACGCTTCTCTCGGCGCGCTCAGATTGGAGCTTGCAAGAAGGTTTGATCTGATAGACAAGTCAAAGTACAATCTTCTTTGGGTAACCGAGTTCCCGCAGTTTGAGTACAGCGAGGAGGAACACAGGTTCGTTGCAATGCACCACCCCTTTACAATGCCCATGGACGAGGATATCGAGCTTCTTGACACGGATCCCGGAAAGGTAAGGGCAAAGGCGTACGATATCGTTCTCAACGGCGTTGAGCTTGGGGGCGGGAGCCTCAGAATTTACGACAACGCTCTCCAGAACAAGATGTTTGAGAAGTTAGGCTTTACAAAGGAAGAGGCACAGGAGCGCTTCGGCTTCCTGCTGACGGCGTTCAAGTACGGTACGCCTCCTCACGGCGGCATGGCATACGGTCTTGACCGTATGATAATGCTTCTTACGGGCTCGTCCTCTATCCGTGACGTTATGGCGTTCCCTAAGGTTAAGGATTCGAGCGAGCTTATGAGCCAAGCGCCGGGAACTGTTGAAGAAAAGCAGCTCCGCGAGCTTCATCTTGCGATTAAAGAGTACAATAATTAGCATAATTAGGGGCGGTCTTGACGGCCGCCCCATAGCCTTTTGTAATCAAAAGTTTACATTTATACACTTAAAAATACATATAAACGATGTAATATAAGCTAAAGAAGTACTGAATAATTCATGCCTTCGGCTTTTTGCCTTGCCGCAGGAAAAAATCGGTATGTCGGAATTAGTCAGCGCTTCCCTAAAACAGGGAGGGAGCAATGTGATAGAAATTAAGGATTTGGAAAAATCATTCGGGAATAAAAAAGCCGTGGATAAAATATCCTTTACGGTGGAGAACGGCGAAATACTGGGGTTTTTGGGTCCCAACGGCGCGGGAAAATCCACTACGATGAATATGATTACAGGCTACATTTCCATGAGCGGAGGAAGCGTTTCGATAAACGGTCACGACATACTTGAGGAGCCGATAGAGGCAAAGCGCTCGATCGGATATCTGCCCGAACAGCCGCCTCTTTACCAGGATATGACGGTGAAGGAGTATCTGAACTTCGTGTACGAGCTTAAAGGCGTGAAGATTAACATATCAAAGCGCGACCATTTGGAAAACGTTATGGAAGCCGTTGCAATTACCGACGTCAGGGAAAGGAAGATAAAGAACCTGTCAAAGGGGTACAAGCAGAGAGTGGGGCTTGCCCAGGCGCTGATAGGAAAGCCCGCGGTGCTTATACTGGACGAACCGACGGTGGGACTCGATCCGAATCAGATTGTTGAGATAAGAAATGTTATAAGCGGATTAAAAAAAGAGCATACGATAATTCTCAGCACGCACATCCTTTCGGAGGTGAGCGCGATATGCGACAGGGTAGTTATCATAAACAACGGCAAGATAGCCGCTATTGACACGCCCGACAATTTGGGCAGGCTTCTCACGGGAAAGAACGCCCTTTCATTAAAGGTTGACGGCGCGGCGGAGGAGCTTGAAGAAAAAATTGCCTTGATCGGCGGCGTCACAAAGGTGTCGAGAGACGGCGACAGCTATTATATTGAGTCCGAAAGCGACATTTCAAGAGAGGTAAGCGCTCTTTGCGCAAGCGAGGGCGGTCTTGTGACGGAGCTTAAAAATGAGAGCCCGAGTCTGGAGAAGATATTTGCCGCTCTCACTCAGGACGCGGAGGAGGGGGAGAAAGATGAAAGCGATATTTAAAAGGGAATTGAGAGCGTATTTCACCTCGCCTCTGGGATACATATTCGTGGGAGTATTTATGCTTTTATCGGGCATTTTCTTCGGGCTGTATATGTTTACATACAGCATAGGCAGCGTTCAGATGATACTGCCCAACTGCGCAATGATTCTGGTGTTTTTGATCCCTATAATTACGATGCGGCTCTTGGCGGAGGAGCGGGCAAACAAGACGGATCAGCTTCTTCTTACGGCTCCGGTCAAGGTGTCTTCGATTGTGCTGGGCAAATATTTTGCGGCGTGCTGCGTGCTTCTCATTGCGGTGGCAACAACGCTTTTCTACCTCGTGATAGCCGCGATATGGGGCGAGGTTGCAATAGGCGAAACGGTTTGCGCGTATTTGGGCATTATTCTGATGGGGGCGCTGCTGGTTTCGATAGGGCTTTTCATTTCATCGCTGACTGAAAGCCAGATAATAGCCGCTGTGGTGACCTACGGCGTTACGTTGGCGTTGTTCTTTATAAGCGCGGTATCGACAAATATTGAGATTATAGACAAGATTTTAAATTATCTCAACGTATCATATTGGAGCAATGCGTTCTACCGGGGAATACTCTCTCCGTCGGGGTTTGTGTATTATTTATCGTTTACGGCTTTGCTGCTGCTCCTTACGGTGCGCAAGGTCGAAAGCCGCCGTTGGAGATAGGAGGGTGCGGAGAATGAAGAAAATCAATTTTAAGCGCCTCAAATTCGGCGCAAACAATTCCGTAATATTGATTTTTGCCATAGTTTGCGCAGTGCTTCTGAACGCCGTGGCATCCCTTGCGGAAAACAGGTTCCCGGCGCTGAAGATAGACCTTACGGCTGATGCGGTTACCAAGATATCCGATGAAACGAAGGCGCTTCTCAGAAGGCTTGATGAAAGCGAGACTGAGGCGGAAATCATTTACCTTACAGGGACAAACGACGAGGACGCCGATGTTTCGGATGTTCTCAGGCAGTATGACGCGTACAGCGAAAATATAAGTCTGAAAAGCGAAAATTATGTGAAGAATCCCGCGGTTGTTACCGAGTATCAGCTTTCCCCGTCGAACAACGAGGGGATTGTGGTTGTTGCAAGCGAGGACAGCTCCCGTTTCAGGGTGATATATGAATCCGAGATGTGGTCGTCGTCGGGCTCGACGCAGAGCTTTTTGCTCGAAAGCAAGCTTACAAATGCGATAGCCTTTCTGATGAGCGACCGCGCGATAAATGTTGTAATGTCAACGGGGCATGACGAGGCGGAGGTCTCCGTGCTGGCGGCAATGCTTGAAGAGGAAAATATGACGGTGACAAGTCTTGACCTTTCGACTGCCGATGTACCGGCGGACACCGACATTTTCATGATTCTTGCGCCTCAGAGCGATTTTATGCAGACTGAGGTTGACGCTCTTGACACATTCCTTTCAAACGGCGGAAACGTGGTTTTGGCGTTCCCGTTCAACGTATCTTTGCCGCATCTTGAGGAATACGCGGCAACGTGGGGGCTGAATGTTTCGGACGATGTTATTCTTGAACAGGATCCCGCGAGCAGTTATCAGCAGTCGGGTATGTATTTCTATCCGAGCGTTACCGATAATGAAATCACATCTTCGATTGACAAGAATATATTTGCCTCCTACGCGAGAAGTCTTTCAAGCTCCGGAGCGGGCGATATTTACGCCTCTCCCATTCTGACGACGTCAGGCGAGGCATACAGCGTTCCCATTGTTGACAACGACTTTGATAAGGACAGCATGGAAGAAGGGCGGTTCAACATAGCGTATCTTCTTGAAAAGCCGCTGAACGGAAGCTACGACGAGACGGCAAAGCTTGTTGTAACATCCACGCCGACCGTGTGGGGCGCGATAAACGTGCTTTACACAAATTATGATTATATTGCGCTGCAGTCCCTTTCCGAATCGAGATTCGGAAACCGCGATTTTGTGCTTAACACCGTTTCCTATATGACGGGTGTGGAAAACGAAAGCATTGTTGTGCCGAGCAAGTCCAGCAGTACGGCTATAATGAGCCTCAGCTCAGGACAGAGCGCGATAATGCGGCTGATATTATGCGTACTTCTGCCTCTTGCAGTGATTGCGGCAGGCTTCATAGTATGGCTCAAGAGGAGACATAGGTAATGAGTGCGAAAAAGATTATTTTAAAAATAGTTATAGGGCTGATAGCGGTTGCGGTTTTGGTTTTGATAGCGGTTTTGCTCTCGCGTCCGAGCGAGGAGAACGAGGCAAACGAGGAAATCACGGTATTTACATCTAACGCCGAGGATATAAGCCTTATTGAAATCATGGGCGAGGATGCCTTTACGCTTGAAAAAGGCGAGGACGGATGGGTAATGCAGGGCATGGAGGACGTTCCGCTTGTATCGAACCTGCCGGAGACGCTGGCGTCAAGCCTTGCAAACGTAACCTCTCCGATGCTTGTGGAGCGGAACGCGTCCGACCTTTCGCAGTACGGTCTTGATGAACCCCGCGCCCGTGTAAGGCTGGTATTTCCGGACGATGAAGAAACATTCCTCGTAGGAAATGACAGCGGAGATTATTACTACTTCCGCATTGAACCGTCAAAGGATGTATATATAGTGTCGTATGATACGCTTTATCTTACCATGATAGGCAAGATGGGCTTTTTGTCAAAGACGGTATTTACGGTAAGCGAGGACAGCGTGACGAAAATAGCGTACGGCGATATCGTGCTTGAGCGTTCGGGCGAGGAATGGAAGGAGATAACGCCTTACGATATGCCTGCCGATACGAACAGCGTTGAGACTGTGGTGCTTTCGCCGATATCGTCAATAGTTGCAAGCGAAATTTTATCCGAGGTCAAATCGCCCGCGCACGGCACAACCCTTGAAGTGACGACGCAGGAGGGTACGACACGGCTTGATATATCAAAGGAAGCGGACGGATACAGATATATCACAAGGGAGGATTCCGAATATATTTACAAGGTCAAGACGGACGCGCTGTCGTTCCTTGACATAAGCGGGTTTGACATAATGAGCTTGTATATTGCGCCGATAGACATATCCGACGTCAGCGAAATATACTTTGAAGCCCCCGAAAAGACGGACGTCCTCTCCATAGAGGCTCCGTCGTCCGAAGCGCCGGTATTCAGCAAGAACGGCGAGGAAGCGGACGAGACAAACTTCCGCG